>JAISYU010000080.1 GCA_031269685.1 Dysgonamonadaceae bacterium
CGCCTTCTCGACGAATGGCTGATAGAGTTTATCGGTGAAGGACGCCGTCGTACCGACCTTGTCCGCCGTGACAAGTTCACGACCGAGAAATGGTGGGATCATCCGGCAGACAATGATCCTACAAAAAACCGTATGCCTATTCCAAAAAAGGCTTGGCAAGGGAATACTCTGCTTGAGCAAAATCCAGGTTATCCTGTCTTTGGTGCTGAAGCAGTAACCGGAGAGTAATTATCTCCGAAGTTTAAGTTAATGGTAGGGGTTTCGCAAAACAATGCGAAACCCTTACTGTTTTTATCCCACACATATGTACAGTTTACTCCCGCGCGTGTACAGTTTTCTCCCGCGCGTGTACGGTTTTCTCCTGCGCGTGTACGGTTTACTCCTGCGCGTGTACAGTTTATTCCCGCGCGTGTACAGTTTTCTCCTGCGCGTGTACAGTTTACCTGCGCCCAACTGTTAGATTGCTGTAAGAGTTGTTTTTTTTATACCTTTGTACATTAATCTTTATAATTAGAATATAATACAATAGATATGAAAAGAAACGTATTACCGCTTCTCTGTGCGCTTTTCTCCGCCTGTCTTTATGCGATGCCGGAAGAGCCGTACCTTTCACCAGGTCCTGTTGTAGTCGGCGGGGATGGAAGGGTGATTTATACCGCCCTGACAACTGCCCGCGCAATTGCCGTTACAGATATTACAACCGGACTGACGGAGGAAAAAATTACTACCGCGCAAAACCCGAATAATCTACTGTTATCCGCCGACGGCAGGACGCTTTATGTGGCAAGCGGCGAGGAGCGGGGGACGGTGGAGATTATTTCATTGCCTAAGAAAAAGATTGTCGGAACGGTAGGGACAGGACATTCACCCTTCGGGATGGCGCTCTCCGCCGACGGTAAGACGCTGTGGGTCGCCAACAGGTTCTCCAACACGGTTTCGGTTGTTGATACCGACAGTAGAAGGCTTGTCGCCGACATTTCCGCTGTCCGTGAGCCGCGTTACATGGCTATAAGTCCCGACGGGAAGACTATAGCGGCAGGTAATTTCCTTCCCGCGCAGGCTGCGACGGCAGACACTGTTGCGTCGAAGG
This sequence comes from Dysgonamonadaceae bacterium, assembly GCA_031269685.1. Taxonomy (GTDB): domain Bacteria; phylum Bacteroidota; class Bacteroidia; order Bacteroidales; family Azobacteroidaceae; genus Azobacteroides. The sequence goes on from JAISYU010000080.1 coordinate 1,091, forward strand.
TTACGCTGATAGATGCCGCAACGAATACCGTTATGGCAAACGTTACGCTGCCCAACGGGTCGCAATCACTTATGGGCGTTTCGTTTTCCGGTGACGGGCGGTGGATTTATGCTGTCCATCTCATATCCCGCTTCGGTGTTCCGGTAACGCAAATAGACAAGGGATGGGTAAATACCAATGCCTTGACTGTTATTGACGCACTGAGAGGGTCGCATTATGCGACGGTCTTGATTGACGATATAAACCTTGGGGCTGCAAGTCCCGCTGGCGCAGGCGTATCTAAGGACGGTAATCTTTATATTGCAATTTCCGGCTGTCATGAATTGATGAGGATAGACCTCGCAGGATTGCACGGCGCACTGTCATCAGGTATTGAGACCGGCGATGACTTGCTGACGTCGCTATCTTTTAGTTACAGGTTTAAGAAACGCATACCGCTTCAAGGTCGGTTTCCGTTAAACCTTGCCTTTACAGGCGAGGCGGTTATTGTCAGCAGTCGTTATTCTCCATTTCTGGAGGCGGTATCATTTACAGGCTTGAGTCCGGTTCGGATTACGCTTGGCGATGAGCCTGAGCCTGACTCTTTCCGTCGCGGCGAACTCGCGTTCAATGACGCTTCGATATGTTACCAGCAGTGGCATTCCTGCGCCTCGTGCCATCCCGACGGAAGGGCTGACGGCATCAACTGGGACCAGCAGAATGATGGTCTGGGCAATCCGAAGAACACGAAGAGCCTGCTATTGTCACACGTTACGCCGCCCTGTATGATTACCGGTATTCGTCAGTCGGCAGAGAAGGCTGTCAGGGCGGGGATTACGCATACACTGAACACCGTTCAACCTGAATCTCTTGCCGCCGACATTGATTACTACCTGAAAAACATGCCGCAACAGGTAAGCCCTTATCTTGTTACAGGTGACAGGAAAGCGATTAAGCGCGGCGAGGTATATTACCGGCAGGCGGACTGCGCCTCATGCCACGGCGGGCAATTCTACACCGACATGAAGATGTACGACGTCGGGACGGGCGTTGGTGCGGATGAGGGAAGGCTATTTGACACGCCGTCGCTTAGTGAACTGTGGCGTACCGCGCCTTACCTGTACGACGGCAGGGCTTCGACGTTGGAGGAAGTTTTCACCAGGTACAACCGCGACGATAAACACGGCAGGACATCGCATCTGAGTGAGGAAGAGATGAAAGACTTAATACTATATATAAAAACCTTATGAAAATTAGAAGTATCTTACAGTTGTTTATTGCCTGTCAATTCCTTTTTGCAACTCTTGCAGCATCAGGTATGAACGGAAAAGAAGTATACCGTCCAACAGAGGAAGAGAGGTCTGCCTGGAAAACGCTCCTCGAACGTGGAATTGAGAGTATAATCTTTGTCAAGCGTTTTACCTACGATGCCAACCACTATTATACGGAGTACATTAACTCGACGTGGCTTCCTGGCGGAGGTCTTTATACGCTCTCCCTGACAGACGGGGAAATAACTGACCTCGTTCCCTCCCTCAGTGGCGGGGTGTTTGGTTCATTCGACATATCTTTCGATGCCAAAAGGGTAGTGTTTGCATACAAGGCGTCAGAAAAGGTCGGTTACCGGATTTACGAAGTAGATGTCGATGGGAAGAACCTTCGCCAGCTCACGGTGTCACCTGATGACGAGGAAGAGTTGATAGCCAAGTACCAGGTCGGCGGATATATACACGGTACGGAAGACCTCGACCCGTGTTACTTGCCTGACGGCGGGATATGTTTCATCTCTACCAGGTGTCGGTTCGGTATACTGTGCGATGCACCCGACATCTTCGACACTACGGTACTCTACCGCATGGATGCAGACGGGAAAAACATACGCCAACTGTCAAACAGTTCGGTTTCTGAGAGCACGCCGTCGGTGATGCCCGATGGACGTATATTATATACCCGCTGGGAGTACGTGGATAAGGGTGCCGTTTCGGTTAAATGTTTGTGGGCGATGAATCCGGACGGAACTAACTCGTCGGAAATCTTTGGAAATGATATTGCATACCCGCCGACTATGATTATGGCTCGCGCAATCCCGAGCTCGGGCAATGAATATGTCTTTACAGGAACCCCGCACTGCTGCCCGCATAACGGAATAGGAACAATTATCCGCGCAGACATATCGCGCAACATTCGTACAAGGGAACCGATGACGTACATCACTCCCTACACCGACATACGTTACGAGCACGGTATCGCGTTCCGCGACCCGAAGGATACTACGAGGTGGTATCACGACGCAGAGGGTCGGGGACCACTATTCCGCGAAGCATATCCTTTGAACCGCTCGCAGTTCATCGTCTCCCACAAGCCATCGGGAAGCCGCTGGTCGGACAGGGCAGGTTATCGGCTATATCTTTTGCATGAAGGCGGACAGGTTGAACCAATATACCGCGATTCCAGCATCTCCTGCTTTCATCCGATGCCACTTACGACACGTATAAAGCCTCCCGTTATACCTGAGAAGAAAAACGCCGCACTTGCTGCCGATAATCTTGCCGAATGTATCGTCATAGACGTATATAAAGGACTTGCAGGGGTTGAAGCGGGCGACGTAAAATACCTGCGGATACTTGAACAGGTGCCCCGCCCGTGGGGAGCACGACGGTTTTACAAGCCAAATTACCTGCAGGACGAGTATGACCAGCAACATGCAGTCATATCAAAGGATACCCACCTCGGACTTAAGATACAGCACGGCATAATTACTGTCGAACAAGACGGCTCAGCGCGGTTTCTTGTTCCGGCGGGAAGAAATATATTCTTCCAAGCCCTTGATAAGGAATACCGCGCTTTGCAGACGGAAAGAACTTATGTAAATTACATGCCGGGGGAGATACGCAGTTGTACAGGTTGCCATGAGTCGAACTCACAGACTCCTCCGAACGGTAAACTTATGACGCCAATGGCAATGCGGCGCGCCGCTGAACGTCCATTTGCCCAACCTGGGGACAGCGCGGCAAGTCGTACCCTAAGTTACGCAAGGGATGTACAGCCGGTATGGGACAGGCATTGTATAAGTTGCCATAATAATACCCGTCAGGCAGGCGGGCTTAGTTTATCGGGTAAAGAAACGCGCCTTTTCAACGAATCCTACGTGAACCTCGTGCCCGTACGGCGCGGTAAAGGCGGCGGCAGGGCTTATAACCTTACCAAGGAGCAACTCGACCATGCAGGGAACGAATATTACATCGACAGTAATCGTGAATACCACAAGGCGGACATGCCCGACAATGATTTATATACAACCGAAGGGCGGGGCTATTATGTAGCCTCCGACGGATTTAATTACGTCAACCAGGATGACCGTAAACTGCTCGGACCTGTCATCGGCGAGAACCATCCCAAGAATGGTAACATACATTATCTTCCTCCCAAAACGCTCGGCTCATATTCATCGGTGCTCGTTGCGATGTTCCGACCGGAAGTCAAACTAAACGACAAAGTGGCGCAGGCTCGCGCCGAGACGCTGGCGGAAATACATAGCCACATTAAGTTGGAGAAGGAGGAAATGCTGGAGATAACCAACTGGATAGACACTAACTGCCAATATTACGGCACATATTACGGACGTCGGGACACAATCTTCAGACTGCATCCCGATTACCGTACCGAATATGACGCCAAAACAGCCGTCAGCCCCAATCCTCCGGTAGAAAATTATTAGCGAGAGAGTAAAAGTTAAGAACTTTCGTGTGACTGTAGTTCCAGAAATTAATTTTCAGTGCTGTCCCCTGTGTTTTTTCTCCTCTCAATTACAAAGGTGACGATTTTCGTACCCTTGTATTTATTGATACCGGATACGATACACTGTGCATTACCGATTTCGATGTTGTCTTTGTATTTGAGGTAGTAATCCTTACCGGGTTCGAGGACGTAGGTGATTATTTCGGTTTCATACTCATCGTCCCCGTCTTCTTTTTTCTTCTTCCTTTCCAACTTATATATGACTTCGGGGGTAGGATTTATCGGTTTCCCCGTATAATACTGTGTTTCGATAGGTTCGGGTTCGCTGTGGACAATATCCAACCGTGTTTTATGGTATTCCGAATTAAGTACCTTAATTTCCACATTGATTAATTCTATAAAAATCTCGAAGTGCGGTAAAGTACCCATAACTGCACCGGAATTAATTATCTTAGCCATCTGATGATAGATGGTTTCGATTTCCCTGCGTACTTTTATGAACGTAGTATCAGGTTTTTTCTGTTGCTGCGTTCCACGCTGTATGATAAGCGCTTTGAGGGAGACGACATTAGTACCAAGGTTTGATATTAACGACGTGATTGTAGGTTCGGGAAGGGCAAGGGTGGTAATATCATTGGCGTATGTTCCTCCCGCTTTCACATTACGGAGTATAGACTCTACGTCCCCGATCTTATCGGTATACGGTTTGTTTGTTATATGCTTGTATTTGCTCAGCATATCATATACGCGGGTCGCCGCGGTAGCGATAGTCGCCGTCTGGCTGTAAGTCTGGGTTTTAACCAGCGATTTTAATGTCACGATTGTCAGGTCGAGCTTCTTGTCGGCGTCTTTTATCTGCTTCGTCAGGTCGCTTTTGTATGACCAGTCCAGAAGTGATTTCTCTACCGCGAGCGTTGCGTCGAACTTGGCTGGAAGTTCTCCCAGCGCTTCCCTGAATGCCTGTGGACTGATCGCTACATTCTCGCTGAAATGGGAGCAGAAGCCGCAATGCGCGCCGTTGGGCAATGCCCTGTAATTGAGTGATTCAAGTTGATACATTGTAATTTGTTTTTTTGATTGTTTATAATAAAAATATTAAGTTTTCTTTAAAAAATTTGTACGGGGGAACAAAACGCGTTATGTGTTTTGTTAAAATTTCCCGCCGGGTAACAAAACACACTATGTGTTTTGCTTGGAAAACCTTCCGCGCAACTAAACACATAGTGTTTTTTGTTGATAACTTTCGCTGAGCAACAAAACGCCTGATGGTTTTTATTTGAAATTCCGTACGAAAAATTTCTTCCCGTACGGAATTGATCAGAGAAACACTTTTTTAGAGTTGTGGAAACTTTCGGGGTTCGATATTGTTAACCTTAAAGGTTTTGATTCATTAAAAAAATATTACCTTTGCATAAAAAATATAGAAATAATGATGAGATTTAAATTTCTGATGCTTATATTAGCAGTCGCCGCCATACTGCCGATATTAGGATGCAAAGACAGGCTGGCAGATAGATTCGAAAACCCTCCCACCAAACAGCGCGTAGGATGTTACTGGTATTGGATCGACAACAAAATAACAAAAGAAGGCGTAGTCGCAGACCTCCATGCAATGAAAAAAGCAGGAATAACAAGAGCTTACATTGGATTGACAGGAGGCGGAAAAGATGTGAAATTTATGTCCGAACAGTGGTGGGAACTTATTCACATAGCCCTGAAAACCGCTACCAAACTCGATATAGAAATAGGTCTATTCAACAGTCCAGGATGGTCTCAGTCAGGTGGTCCATGGCTCAAACCATCACAGTCTATGCGATACCTTACATCCGTTCAGCGCATCATAAAAGGACCAAAAAAGATTTCAGAGAAACTTACAATACCCGCAGAACAAATTCCTAACGTAAGACAACTCGTATCGGGAGACGAACACTACCAGGGTAAACCCGAAGATATACAGGATGTAAAAGTACTCGCATTTCCTGTCAAAGCAGCAAATATCCAAAACTACTTTGAAGCCGTAGATGCAAAGATTACCTTCTCATCAAACATTGCCGGTAAAGGTTTTCCAGTCAAACTTCCACCCAAAGAAGAAGCATCAATTACACTTACATTGCCGAAACCCGTCCCAGCACAAGGACTGTTAATCAAAATCGAAGGAAGTTTCAGAAGTCAAGGAGAATTGCAAGCCAAAGTAAACGGACAATTTGTGACAATAAAAGAAATCAGCATGGATCGCACAGATACAGGCTTAAGTCGCGGCTTCCTTCCGTTTTCACCGTTCGCAGTTTCTTTTCCCCAAACCGAAGCATCCGAATTTAGAATAGTTTTTCACAACACAAACAATAGATCTGTTGTTACAGGTATATCACTTACCGAAGCACCCCTCATAGAACGCTTTCCCGAAAAGACATTCGCCAAAATGTTCAACAGTCTCGCTCCACCGTGGAATGCATTCATGTGGGAAACCGAAACAAATGACGAATCACTCTCTATTGATCCCCAAAGCGTGGTCGATATTTCCGATAAACTCTCCGCAGACGGAACACTCTCATGGAACATTCCCGAAGGTGACTGGGTTATTATGCGAACAGGGATGCTTTCAACCGGAATGCAAAACGCACCAATAGTCGAAGGTGGCATAGGTCCCGAAGTCGATAAACTTTCGTACCCGCTTACGCAATATCATTTCGACTCGTATCTCGGAGAAATAATACGCCGAATCCCAGCCGCAGATCGTAAATCGTGGAAATATAACATTATGGATTCTTACGAGAAAGGAGGGCAAAACTTTACAGATAACTTTATCGAAATCTTCAAAGAGCGCTACGGTTATGACCCTGTCCCATATATTCCTGCGTATTTTGGTTTCCCAATAAGTTCTCCAGAATTGTCGGACCGTTTTCTCTGGGATATGCGCCGGTTAGTCGCCGATCGCATTGCTACCGAATACGCCCACGCACTCGCTGACCGTTCGCATGAAAATGGACTGTTAACCTGGCTCGAGAATTATGGTTCGTGGGGCTTTGCAGGAGAATTTTTGCAATACGGCGGACAATCCGACGAAGTCGGCGGCGAATTTTGGACGGGCGATTTTATCGGTAAGGAAGAAATCCGTTGCGCGACCTCCTGCGCACATACATACGGCAAAACCAAAGTCTGGGCTGAAGCGCTTACTTCCGGCGGTGGGCATTACACTTGGCACCCCGGAAATCTTAAACGTCGCGGCGACTGGTCGCTGGCTGAAGGCGTCAACGCTTTCATACTGCATGTCTATATACAACAACATGCCGACAATGTCTATCCAGGCGTTGACGCATGGTACAATATCCAGTTCAACCGTAAAAACACATGGTTTTCGCTATTAGATTTATACACCGATTATATTCGGCGTTGCGGATATATGTTACAACAAGGTATTGATGTTTCCGACGTCGTGTATTTCATTGGCGAAGACGCTCCGAAAATGTGCGGCGTAACCAACCCGCCAATTCCTACCGGCTATCATTACGACCATATCAACGCCGAGGTTTTGCTGCGCGATGCAAAAGTTATCAACAAAAAACTTGTGTTACCGCACGGGACTTCGTATCATGTCTTGGTGATGCCGCCGCAAGACAATATCCGTCCCGAAGTGTTTGCAAAGATTGCGCAATTTGCCAATGCAGGATTGCCGGTTATAGCAACGGTTCGTCCGGTAAAGTCGCCCTCTCTCGAAAATTATCCCGAAGCTGATAATCAGGTTCGGAAAATTGCCGCCAATCTCTGGGACAATAATAAAATCCTCAACACTACCGTTGCCGAGTTCTTCAAAAACGACATAAAATTACCACCCGATTTCGTCGCTTCGTCGCCGGCACTTCAATATTCGCACCGGAAAGACGGCGACACGGATATTTATTTCATAACCAATCAATCGGGCAATCGTGTTCAGGACAATCCTACGTTCAGGGTTTACGGCAAACAGCCCGAACTTTGGTATCCAGTTACTGGAAAACATCGTTTGTTGCCTGCGTTCACTCAAATCAAAGAAAACGGAACGACCTACGTGCCGCTTCAATTAGAACCGGACGAAAGCGTGTTTATTGTCTTCCGTAAACAAGCGAAAAACGTTGGTATTGACGGAATAGACAAAAATTTCCCTGAACGGAAAATCGTTACGGAGATAAATTCGGTATGGACGGTAACGTTCGAATCCGACGAAATTAAACGCGGACCTGCCGAACCGGTAATATTCGAGCAATTAACGGACTGGTCAAAACATTCCGACGATCGTATCAAATACTTTTCCGGCACGGCGGTTTACATTACGTCGTTCGACCTTGGTAAAAAACCTGACGGCGAATTGTATCTCGACCTCGGCAAAGTTGTAGCGATGGCAAAAGTCAAAATCAACGGACAATATGCCGGCGGTGTATGGACGGCTCCGTATCGTGTTGATGTAACGCCGTTCGTAAAATCCGGTAAAAACGAGGTTGAAATCGAAGTTGTCGGCACTTGGGCAAACCGTATCATCGGTGATCGCAAATTACCTGTTGAACAGCGAAAACTACATATCGGCAGGGGTCCTGACGGCGACCTTTATGAATCGGGGTTGCTCGGTCCCGTCAAAATTGTTACAGGATATTGATATTAATATGCTATTTACCTGTTGTGAACTCATAAAATGTGCGAAAAAGAGAGTATTAAGTTAAATATTTATGAGTAACAAGATTTATTCCAATTAATTGTTGTATCTTTGCACGGAAAATTACACCGTATGAACGAACAAATAAAACAAATTGCCGAGAGATTGCAAGGACTTCGCGACTCACTTGACCTGTCTATTAAAGAAATGGCAGACCGTTGCCGTCGCAAAGAAGAAGAGATCAGTCGCTACGAATCGGGTGAAACAGACATCCCGATGAGTTTCCTGTTTGACGTGGCGCAACGGTTCAATATTGACACCTCTACCCTTATATCGGGTGAAGAACCTCGAATGGAGGCATATTTTCTGACCCGTGCAGGGAAAGGGAAATCCGTTGAGCGCAATAAGGCATACAAATATCAGGACCTTGCCGGCGGGTTCAAACATCCGGACTTTGAACCTTTTGAGGTAACTGTCGAACCGGGCAAGCAAGAAACACACCTCAACTCCCACGATGGCAAAGAATTTGACTATGTCCTTGAAGGTCGATTGCTGTTTACAATCAATAATCGCGAACTTACACTTAACCCTGGCGATTCAATATATTTCGATTCCTCAAATCCACATGGCATGAAGGCTCTTGACGGAAAGCCCGTCAGGTTTTTAGCAATAATCAAATAAGAAATGGTCGAAAAGTATATATCTCAACAAACTTTTGAAAGTCAGGAGGACTTTAACGGAAATTTCAAGATAAATGTCCCTGAAAACTTCAATTTTGCATACGACATAGTAGATGAGTGGGCAAAAACACACCCTGATAAATTGGCATTAAACTGGGTAAACGACCAGGGTGAACACCATACTTTTACTTTTCGCGAAATAAAAGAGCAAAGTGACGCCGCTGCGTCTTATTTTCAATCCATCGGCATCGGTAAAGGCGATATGGTGATGCTTATCCTTAAACGCCGCTACTGGTACTGGTTTGCAATCATCGGACTACATAAAATCGGCGCCGTAGCAATCCCTGCAACGCACCTGCTGACGAAAAAAGACATAATCTATCGCTGCAATGCGGCGGATATAAAAGCCATTGTCTGTGTAGGGGAAGAAGCCGTTACGAGTAGTGTTGATCGGGCGTTGCCGGACTGTCCTACACTCATCAACCGGATAACGACAGGACCGATAATCCCAGAAGGGTGGTCGGATTTTCGTCAGGGGTTGAAGGAAGCGCTTCCTTTTGTTCGCCCAAGGGAACAATTCGACAACGAAGATATTATGCTCCTTTACTTTACTTCCGGTACTACCGGCGAACCGAAGATGGTTATCCACAACTATGCTTATCCGCTTGGTCATATCATCACTTCGGGCTACTGGCAAAACCTGCGGGACGGTGATCTTCATCTTACCGTAGCCGATACCGGATGGGCGAAAGCCGCATGGGGAAAACTGTACGGGCAATGGATTATGGGAGCCTGCGTATTTGTTTATGACCACGAGAAATTCTCTGCTGCCGATATGCTACGCGTGATGCAGGACTACAAAGTGACATCATTCTGCGCCCCGCCGACAGTTTACCGTTTCCTTATCTTGCAAGATTTGGCGAAATACGACCTTTCGGCGCTCAAATATTGCGAAGTGGCAGGCGAACCGCTTAATCCCGTTGTTTATGAAACGTTTTATAAGGCGACTGGTATAAAGATGATGGAAGGTTTTGGGCAAACGGAGATGACGGTTTCGATTGCGAATTACCCGTGGATGGAACCGAAGCCCGGATCAATGGGAATGCCGAGCCCTGCATACGATATGGATTTGCTTACACCCGACGGTCGAAGCGCTGAAGACGGTGAGCAGGGCGAAATTATTTTCCGCACCGACCGCATCAAGCCTGTTGGACTGTTTATGGGTTATTACCGAGACGAAGAACTTACCCGCAGCGTCTATCACGACAATGTTTATCACACGGGCGACATTGCCTGGCGCGATGAAGACGGTTATTACTGGTTTGTTGGTCGTAATGACGATGTAATCAAGAGTTCGGGATACCGCATCGGTCCTTTCGAGGTGGAATCTGCTTTGATGACTCACCCTGCCGTTGTTGAGTGCGCGATTACCGGAGTATCGGACGAAGTTCGCGGGCAAGTTGTTAAAGCGACGATAGTTCTTTCCGGGGAATATAAATCACGGGCTGGGGAAGAGTTGGTAAAGGACATCCAGGATCACGTTAAGCGTGTGACGGCGCCGTATAAATATCCGCGAATAGTGGAATTTGTCGATGAATTGCCTAAGACTATCAGCGGCAAGATTCGCAGGGTACAGATAAGGAATAAAGTTATCTAAATAGAAAATACAATCTTTAAAAACTAAGTTATGGAAGTTAAAAGTATTAAGGGCACGATTACGGAAAAGAATCTTTTGAAAGCCTTTGCCGGCGAAAGTCAGGCAAGAACACGTTACACTTTTTTCGCAAGTGCTGCGAAAAAGGAAGGTTTGGAACAAATTTCGGCAATATTCCTCGAAACAGCCGAACAGGAAAAGGAACATGCAAAGCGATTCTTCAAATTCCTTGAAGGAGGAGACCTTGAGATTACCGCAACTTTCCCTGCCGGCGTCATAGGAACTACCGCCGAGAACCTTAAAGCGGCTGCTGCGGGCGAGAACGAGGAATGGACGGATTTATATCCCGAATTTGCAAAAATTGCATTGGAAGAGGGTTTCCCACAGGTAGCCACTACATTCAAAATGATTGCCAAGGTAGAAGAGCAGCATGAAATTCGCTATCGCAAATTGCTTGCGAACGTCGAGAACGGCACTGTATTCAGCCATGAAGAAGAAACGACGTGGCAATGTCGGAATTGCGGCTACGTTCACAAGGGTAAAACCGCCCCTGACAAATGTCCGTCGTGCCTTCATCCGCAATCTTACTTCGAAAGGGAAAAGAAAAACTATTAAGTTTCATTTTCTGCTTCCCCTAACTGCCCACGGTTTTACACAAATTAAATCGTGGGCGGTTTTTTATGCTTTATGGTCTCCCCTAACTCGTTTATGGGACACCCAAATTCTATTTATTTTATGACAAATGAAATTATATTATAAAAAATCATACATTGTTTAATCTGTAAACGGATTCGGCTTGATAATCCGATAGTTTTTTGTACCTTTGCGGCGGATTTTGAAATCAACTTATATATGATTGTAAAACTCAAAAAAGGATTGGACATCAAACTCGCTGGAACGCCACACCCAATCAACGCCGGAGTAGTCCGTTCGGAAAATTATACCGTTTATCCGAGCGATTTTGTAGGCTTTGCGGCGAAACCGGCGGTGCGTGAAGGTGATAAAGTTGTCGCAGGTTCGCCTTTGCTTTACGATAAAAAACGTCCTGAAATAAAAATCGTTTCGCCGGTAAGCGGTGAAGTAATTGCGGTTAACAGAGGCGAAAAACGTCGCCTGACAGAGATTGTAATTCATTCCGACGGCAAAAATAAGGAGATGATTTTTAATACAAAGGATGCCAATTCACCGGAAATTCTCAAGTCGTTGCTCGCTTCGGCAGGAATTTTCGCTTTTATCCGCCAACGACCTTATGATATTATCGCCTCTCCTACAGATATTCCGCGAGATATTTTCGTTACCGCGTTCTCTTCCGCGCCTCTTGCGCCAAATACCGACTTTATAATCAAAGGAAACGAAGATGATTTCCAAAGCGGACTGGATGCGCTCGCCAAACTTACATCGGGGAAAGTCCATCTCGGTATCAGGTTCGATTCCAAAAGCAATGTTTTACAGGACGCAAAAAATGTGGAAGTCACACGCTTCGATGGTCCGCACCCATCGGGAAATGTTGGCGTCCAAATCAATAATGTTAAGCCTGTAAACAAAGGCGAAATAGTGTGGACAACAGATTTTCAGGCGGTTATATTCATCGGGCGACTCCTAAATCGAGGTATCGTTGACTTCAGCAGACCTGTTGCACTGACAGGATCGGAAATAAAAGAAGATGAACGGTGTTATGTCACCGCTTTGCCGGGTGTGGCTGTCAGTGAATGGCTTACGCCTCGCCTTAAATCAGATTCGGCTCATCTGCGAGTTATAAGCGGAAACGTTCTTACAGGTATTAATGCCGGAATTTACGGTTCGCTACACTATTTCGACAATCAAATCTCCGTAATCCCCGACGGTTATGACAAAAATGAGTTTCTGGGCTGGATATTGCCTGGACCGGACAAGTATTCCGTCGCATGGAGTTTCCTTTCCAGATTTATTGACATTTTTAGACGGAAAGAATATGTCATCGACGCACGTATAAAAGGCGGGAAACGTGCTATGATTTTCTCAGGCGAATGGGAAAACGTCCTCCCAATGGATATTTTGCCCGAATATCTTATTCGTGCTATCATTACATTCGATATTGAAAAAATGGAAAACCTTGGGGTTTACGAAATCGCACCGGAGGACTTCGCACTCTGCGAATTTGTCGATACATCCAAGATGGAACTTCAAAAAATAGTGCGCGAAGGACTGGATTTACTATATAAAGAAATGAATTAATATTTTATTTACAAGTAATTAAATGATATGAATTTCCTAAGAAATTATCTGGATAAAATTAAACCCAACTTTGAACCCGAAGGACGGCTCAGTGCCTTCCGTTCTCTATTTGAGGGACTCGAATCATTCCTTTTTGTGCCCAATACAACGTCTAAGTCAGGCGTTCACATACATGATGCCAACGATTCCAAACGTGCAATGTCCATTGTCGTAATCGCGCTTATGCCTTGCCTGCTTTTCGGTATGTATAATGTGGGATATCAGCACTTTCTTTCAGCAGGGGAAGTAACAAGCCTGTTTCAAACATTCCTCTTCGGAGCGATTGCCGTACTGCCGGCGATTATCGTTGCATATATCGTCGGTCTCGGTATCGAATTTACTGTCGCACAGTGGAAAGGTGAGGAAATTCAAGAAGGATTTCTCGTTACAGGAATAATGATTCCACTTATCGTGCCGATTGATACACCTCTCTGGATGATTGCAATAGCTACGGCGTTCGCTGTCATATTTGCAAAGGAAGTTTTCGGTGGAACGGGCTACAATATTTGGAATGTGGCGCTTATTGCACGAGCATTTCTTTTCTTTGCTTATCCTTCAAAGATGTCAGGCGAAACAGTTTTCATCCGAACCGGCGAACAAGTCGTGGACGGATTCTCCGGTGCAACCCCGTTAGGACAAATTGGTACCGCATCACATGCTATTCAAGTGACGGACACGATGGGAAATAACCTTTCCCAATTTGATATGTTCCTCGGACTGATTCCGGGTTCCATAGGCGAAACTTCAAAACTGTGCATCTTTATCGGAGCCGTGATACTCCTTGTTACAGGTATCGCTAATTGGCGTACAATGCTATCTGTATTCGTCGGGGGAATCGCTACCGCGTTAATTTTTAACCTCATCGGAACAACTCCTTCCATGCTCGTCTCTCCGCTTGACCATATCTTACTTGGCGGATTCACATTCGGCGCTGTTTTTATGGCAACCGATCCTGTAACCTCCTGCCGTACTAATAACGGGAAATATATCTTCGGCTTCCTCGTCGGAATGTTCGCTATTCTTATCAGAATACTAAATCCGGGCTACCCGGAAGGTATGATGCTTTCCATACTGCTGATAAATTCCTTCGCACCTCTGATAGATTACCTCGTAGTTGAAGTAAATATAAAGAAACGACTAAAAAGAATTTGAAATAACTGTTGTCGCATATTAACAAAAAATCAAATATGGTAGATACAAAGCGTACAAGAGAACAAGCCCAGGAAAAACGAAGATTTAAAATGAAAAAATACAGATGCAAAATTTGCGGATATATTCACGAAGGTAACACACCTCCCGATATTTGTCCCGTCTGTAAGGCACCCGCATCGGAATTTGAAGAAATCAAAACCGAAAAGAAAGGAATGCTTAATCGCGAAGGAAACCTATATACCATTCTATACGCATCGGTTATCGTTGTTCTGGTAGCCGTAATGCTTGCTTTGGCTGCCCAACTGCTCGGAGAACGCCAAAAACGTAATGAAGATATCGACAAAAAACGACAAATACTTACCTCCATCAATATCACATCTAACAACAAAACAGCAGAAGAACTGTATGACAAATACATTGTCGATTCTTATCTCGTTGACGGAAACGGACAAAAAACAGAGGGAGACGCTTTCTCTACCGAACTTGGCAATATCCTCCGATTGCCCGAAAACGAACGACATTATCCTGTCTTCGAGGCTATTGTAGATGACGGAAAAAAGAAATATGTGCTGTCAATGCGAGGTGCAGGTCTGTGGGGACCACTCTGGGGATTCATTTCCTTCGACGATGATCGAAATACCGTGTATGGGGCTTCTTTCGGACACGAAAGCGAAACACCGGGACTTGGTGCGGAAATTGAAAATTCCGAATTTGGCAATAAATTCAAAGGTAAACATTTCTTTAATGCTTCAGGGGAATTCGTTTCCGTAGCAATAGTCAAGGCAGGCAAAACTACACAAGAACAAGATTATGTTGATGGTATCTCTGGCGGAACAATTACCAGCCAAGGTGTCGATGCAATGCTCAAATCCAGCATTGGTGCGTATGAGGAATTTTTGAAAAAGAAGGAATAATTACTGTCAAAGTTATTTTATGGAAAAATATATGAAGTTATTGTTGTTTTCTATATTAAATTGCTGCTTTCTCTGCGTTTGTGCCGGCAATAATAACGACCTTACTACAATCGACGGCATTACAGCAGAAAACTACCCGCGAATAGATGGCTCAACTTCCACAGAACCATTAAACACTTTGATTGCATGCAAACTTTTGGATTATCGCTATCAATGGCGACAGTTATCAGAAGGTAACGGTATATGGAAATTGGAACCAAATAAAGACGATATTCCAAATAATTTCTTCGGCGAACGAATAAAAACTTCCCAAACACATAATGCAATTATCAACCTGATAAACAATAAAACAGACTTAATTATTTCAGCAAGGAAAATGTCAATAGACGAGAAAGATTATGCTGAAGAGGTCGGAGTTTCATTAATCGAGACGCCGGTAGCTGTGGATGCGCTCGATTTTCTTGTCAATAAAGATAATAGCGTTAATACATTAACAATAAAACAAGTTCAAGATATTTATCTTGGAAATATTACCAACTTGAAAGATGTAGGCGGCACCGACGAGACGATAAAACCGTTTATCCGCAACGCAAATTCCGGTAGCCAGGAAATGATGAAGGAAATCGTAATGGACAATACCGGCATACCAAATTGGGATGAGGCTTTTGCTTACGAAGAAATTATTTCAACAATGCTCCTTGTTTACAGCGAACTCGCCGAACACAAAAACGGTATCTGTTTTACGCCACATTATTACAAGGAATACATAATTCGCGATGATGCCGTCGGCGCCGATAACGTGAAAACCATTGCAATTAATGATGTTATGCCAAATCAAAATTCTATAAAAACAGGCGCCTATCCATTCGTTGCAGACGTTTATGCTTCCATTCGCAGCGATTTAGCCCATAATACAATGGCTTATAAAATATACGAATGGCTACAAACACAATCAGGGCAAACAGTAATCTCTGAAAGCGGCTACATTCCAAAATCTTCAACTGCAATCAATGGCGTCAGTGCCAACAATATCAATATTTCACCCAATCCGGTATCCGATGGTTTCCGAATAATAGGAATTACGAGAGAAGCCCAACTTACGCTTACCAATTCGGTAGGTGTCATGCTTTTATTAAAAACAGTATCAAACGGTGAATTTATCAGCATCGCAAATTTTCCAAAGGGACTGTACATTGCACAATTATGTTGTAATAAAACCATTATAAATTCTAAAATCATAAAAAACTGAATATTATTTTTTGAATAACAAAATACGAAGATATGACCGAAAAAAACAAATTAGTTTTATTCAATCCGCTGAGCAAAAACAACCCAATAACGGTTCAGATGTTGGGAATCTGTTCGGCTTTAGCGGTAACAAGCAAGTTGGAACCCGCCTTTATTATGGCGGTGTCGGTAACTGCTGTTGTTGCCTTCTCCAATCTTATCCTTTCGATGATACGCAACTCGATACCGGGTCGTATCCGTATCATCGTCCAACTACTGATAGTCGCTGCCTTGGTTACGGTTATCAACGAATTGCTTAAGGCTTTTGCTTATGACGTTAGCAAACAACTTTCGGTATTCGTGGGATTGATTATCACCAACTGTATAGTGATGGGACGACTCGAAGCATTTGCACTTGGCAACAAACCCTGGACATCATTTCTCGACGGAGTTGGCAATGGGTTGGGATATGGTATCCTGCTGATTGTCGTCGCTTTTTTTCGCGAACTGTTTGGTTCAGGTACATTGTGGAACTTTCGAGTTATTCCTCAATCATTTTACGATGCGGGCTATGCCAACAATGGGCTGATGATTCTGCCGCCGATGGCTTTAATCATAATCGCCTGCATCATCTGGATACAACGTTCAAAAGATAAAGAATTACAGGAGAAATAAAGTATTATGCAAGAATATTTAAGTACATTTATTCGTTCCGTTTTTATGGAGAATATGCTGTTTGCGTATTTTCTGGGAATGTGTTCGTTTCTCGCCATCTCAAAAAATGTGAAGACGGCATTCGGATTGGGCATTGCAGTTACTTTCGTGCTGCTTGTCACCTTGCCCATCAACTATCTACTCGAAAACTATGTTCTGAAGGCAAACGCATTATGTTGGCTATGCAGTACATTTGAGGGTGTCGATTTGAGTTTCTTGAGTTTCATTATCTTTATTGCCGTAGTTGCAGCGATAGTGCAATTGCTCGAAATGGTTATTGAACGTTATATGCCCGCGCTTTACAACTCATTAGGTATATTTCTCCCACTGATAGCCGTCAACTGTGCTATTCTCGGCGGCAGTCTGTTTATGCAACAAAAAGAGTTTCCGAGTATAGGCATCGCCACTACCTATGCTTTCGGGTCGGGTATTGGGTGGTTACTTGCCATTACCGGCATGGCTGCCATACGTGAAAAATTACAGTATTCAGATATTCCCAAACCGCTGAAGGGACTTGGTATCGCTTTCATTATAACTGCCTTGATGGGAATCGGGTTTATGAGTTTTTCTGGAATAAAAATTTAATAAAACATGGATTTTAAAGATTTAGTAAAATTTCGACAGAGCGACCGCACTTATAAAGACATTGCTGTTGAACGTGAAAAAATCAACTTTGTGCTTGAGGCGGGACGTCTTGCTCCTTCTGCAAATAATGCCCAGAGTTGGACTTTTGTTGTTGCAGATAACGAAGAAATAAAAAATCTTGTAGCAAAAGCAGGATACAAGATAGGTGGATCATTTATACGTCAGGCGCCTGTTGTGATTGCACTTATTGCTGAGAAACCAATAATGATTTCGCGGCTTGGCTCTGCAATCAGGAATATAGACCTAACTTCGCTTGACATTGGCATTGCTGCTGCAAACATTTGCCTGCAAGCTGCCGATCTCGGATTGGGAACTTGTATGCTTGAAAGTTTTGACGAAAAAGCGGTAAAAATCGCTCTCAACATTCCCGAAAACCACCGAGTCGCGCTCTTAATCACACTTGGATATTCTGCCGACAGGCAGAGGGAGAAAAAACGCAAACCGTTTGAAGAAGTTGTAAAATGGAACAAGTATAAATAAAACGTAAACTTATAATTGAAGAAAAAACGACAAGTGCAATTACACAAATAGAATTGTTGTACAAGCCAAAATATCGGTAATTATATGCAACAATCAAAGAAAATAAATATATTATGACAATTATTACAAGTATCACCGTATTTCTTATACTCACGTTGTTTTTCGTAGGCTTACTGCTTATCGCAAAAAACAAGTTAAGTCCTTCGGGAAATGTAACGATAAAAATTAACGGCGAACGGGAAATCGAATCACCGCGAGGTGGAACATTGCTTGCAACTCTGCAATCGAATGGAATTTTCCTGTCAAGCGCTTGCGGGGGCAGTGGTTCGTGCGGACAATGCCGTTGTCAGGTTATAGAAGGTGGAGGGGAGATCCTGCCCACCGAGACAGGTTTCTTCAACCGTAAACAAATTAAAAATCACTGGAGGCTCGGATGCCAAACCAAGGTAAGGGAATACATAGCGGTAAAAGTACCGGAATCTGTGTTGGGCGTTAAAGAATGGGAGTGTACTGTAGTCTCTAACCGCAATGTTTCGACTTATATCAAAGAATTTATCGTATCCTTGCCGGAAGGTGAACACATGAACTTTCTGCCCGGCAGTTATGCCCAAATCAACATACCAAAATATGAAATTTCATTTCGTGAATATGAGGTGGAAGACCGTTTCCGCGCCGAATGGGACAAGAATCGCATGTGGGATTTGAAAAGCGTGAATACTGAGCATACTATTCGCGCTTATTCTATGGCAAACTATCCGGCAGAGGGCGACCGGATTATGTTGAACGTACGTATAGCTACTCCGCCTTTCGACCGTGCGTCAGGCGCTTTTCAAAAAGTACCGCCCGGCATAGCTTCTTCGTATATATTCTCTTTAAAGCCTGGAGATAAAGTAATAATGAGTGGACCTTACGGCGATTTTCATCCTATTTTCAACACAAAAAACGAGATGATGTGGATAGGGGGAGGAGCAGGAATGGCGCCGCTTCGCGCTCAGATTATGCATTTAACAAAAACACTGCATACAACCGACCGCAAGATGTCGTATTTTTACGGTGCGCGTGCGCTAAACGAAGTTTTTTACCTCGAAGATTTCCTGCAATTAGAAAAAGATTTCCCGAATTTTTCGTTTCATTTGGCGCTTGACCGTCCCGATTCCGCTGCGGCAAATATTAAATACACTCCGGGCTTTGTACATCAAGTAATTTACGATACTTACCTTAAAGACCACGATTCACCCGAAGATATTGAATATTACATGTGCGGTCCCGG
Organism: Dysgonamonadaceae bacterium; assembly: GCA_031269685.1. Lineage (GTDB taxonomy): Bacteria > Bacteroidota > Bacteroidia > Bacteroidales > Azobacteroidaceae > Azobacteroides. The sequence goes on from JAISYU010000080.1 coordinate 20,421, forward strand.
TCCGATGTCGAAAGCGGTAGAATCTATGCTGTGGAATTTAGGTGTTCCGCGTGAAAACCTTATGTTTGATGATTTTGGATAACTGACGGTAAAAACAATAAATATCAATCCTAAAATATTTTGCAGGTACAAAAATAATCTGCATTGATGATGTAATCTATATGGATATAGCAGTGAACATGAAAGCATTATGGTTGCTGGAATAGGCATGTGAATAAAATTACAGGCTATTTTTGGAAAACCCTCAAAATATCATTCCCGTTGGCATAAACCATTAACAAGATAAGGAGAACCATTCCAATGTATTGCGCTTTCTCAAGAAATTTATCGCTTGGTTTGCGCCGAGTAATCACCTCATAAAGAAGGAACAGTACGTGACCTCCATCAAGCGCGGGAATCGGCAGCAAATTCATTACTCCAAGCATGATAGATAAAAGAGCCGTCATATTCCAAAAGTCAAGCCAATTCCATTGGGGAGGAAACAGATTGCCGATTGCGCCGAATCCGCCGATGTTCTGCACTCCTTCTTTCGTGAATACAAGGCGCAACTGCAATACGTAAAAAGACAACTTGCGGAACCCTAATTTGATGCCTGCCGGAAATGCCGTGATAATGTTATAGTGGTCACAAATCCTTGCATCGTGATACAGAATCGCGAAATCTATTTTGCCTTCCGAACTGACGTGGGAAGTAAGTTCGATCTCTTCTCCATTTCGCAAAATTTTCAGTGCAACATCGGTATCTGCCGACTTCGAGAGCAGTGCGGTTAAAGTCGAAAAAGAATTAGTGTTATGTCCGTTGAGCGATATTATCCTGTCACCGCGCAGCAATCCCGCCCGCTGGGCAATCCCACCGGGAATTATGCTGTCAACAATGCTTTGACGGAAATCAACGAATGGCATTTTTGAGGCAATAACCTTCAATTTGAAGTCTTCCGGCAAACTGACGGTTTGTTCTTGCCCGTCGCGCAGAAGAGTGATTTCTTCGGCTTTGATAACGCGAAAGATATCCAATTCGTCGTACCGTGTTAATTTTTCCCCGTCAGCGGAAAGCAATATATCGCCGTCACGAAATCCTGCCTCATGAGCTACTTCCCCGAAATAAAGCGGGATTTTATCCATCGGTGTGTAATTATCGCCCCAGTGCAATACGATGATCGAGTAAATAAAAAAAGCAAGGATAAAGTTCATCAATACACCGCCAACCATGATCAGCAATCGCTGCCATGATGATTTTGTACGAAATTCCCAAGGTTGCGGCGGACGACTGAGCGCTTCCTTGTCTAAACTTTCGTCAATCATTCCCGAAATCTTCACGTAGCCACCTACCGGCAACCAACCGATACCGTACTCGGTATCACTGTTGCGAGGTTTGTATTTTATTAACGAAAACCAGGGGTTGAAAAACAGGTAAAATTTCTCAACTCTTACTTTGAATATCTTGGCAAAAAGGAAGTGTCCAAACTCATGAATAATGACAAGAATAGACAGACTCAAAACTAATTGCAACGCTTTTACGAATATTGTTTCCACTTTGTTTAAATGATTAATTGGTAAAAAACGGTGCAAAGATACTATTTATTCCGATAATTTTCGTACCTTTGCGCGATTTTTAGAGTATATTATAAGAAACAGGCGGTAAATCACTGCCAAAACAAACAAAATTTTATGTTGAAAGTTATCAAAAAAGAAATTACGTTGAGTGACGGACGGGTTATCACTATCGAAACAGGGAAATTAGCTAAACAGGCTGACGGTTCTGTGATGGTAACGATGGGCAATACTATGCTGCTCGCCACCGTTTGCTCGGCAAAAGAAGCTGTTCCCGGCACAGATTTTATGCCGCTTTCGGTAGATTACAAAGAGAAATTTGCATCAAACGGTCGTTTTCCCGGAGGTTTTACTCGCCGCGAAGGTCGCCCGTCCGACTATGAGATTCTCATTTCACGTCTTGTGGACCGGGCTTTGCGTCCGCTGTTCCCTGACGATTATCATGCAGAAACATTTGTGAATGTAACGCTCTATTCCGCTGACCGTGTTGATATGCCCGATGCACTTGCAGGGCTCGCTGCTTCGGCTGCACTTGCCGTTTCGGATATTCCCTTCGGAGGACCTATTTCGGAAGTTCGTGTCGCCCGCATTGATGGACGGTATATTGTGAATCCGACATTTGATCAGCTTGAAAATGCCGATATGGACATTATCGTTGCTGCCACCCTTGACAATATCATGATGGTAGAAGGAGAAATGAAGGAAGTCTCGGAAGACGATTTGCTTGGCGCAATGAAAGTAGCGCATGAAGCGATCAAGGTCCACTGTCAGGTACAACTTGAACTGATGGCAGAGGCAGGTAAGACCGAAAAGCGTGTTTATTGTCACGAAGAGAACGATGAAGATCTAAAAAAAGATGTTTGGGACAAAACTTATAACAAGGCATACGAACTTGCAACTGCATGCAATACTGACAAACATTCCCGTTCGGAAAATTTCGAGAAAGTAAGGGATGAATATATCGAAGCGCTCGGTTTGAGTGAAGAAGAACTTGATAAGAAAAAGCCGCTTATCAACCGTTACTATCATGCGGTAGAAAAAGAAGCGATGCGCCGTTCGATACTTGATGAAGGCAAACGCCTTGACGGACGCAAAACAACCGAAATCCGTCCTATATGGAGTGAAGTCAACTACCTGCCCGGTCCTCATGGCTCGGCGGTCTTTACGCGCGGCGAAACACAGTCACTCACTTCGGTTACTCTTGGTACGAAGTTAGACGAGAAGATTGTTGACGACGCGTTGCTACAGGGTAAAGACCGGTTCCTGCTGCACTATAATTTCCCTCCTTTTTCGACCGGCGAAGCACGTCCGTCGCGTGGAACGGGACGTCGTGAAATTGGTCACGGAAACCTTGCTTACAGGGCGCTTAAACCGATGATTCCCGCTAATTATCCATACGTAATACGCATTGTGTCTGATATTCTGGAGTCTAACGGATCGTCTTCTATGGCTACCGTTTGTGCCGGAACCCTTGCCCTGATGGATGCCGGCGTGCAGATCAAGAAGCCTGTTACCGGTATCGCAATGGGTTTGATTTCCGAGAACAAAGGAAGCAACTTCGCAGTCCTTTCAGACATACTCGGCGATGAAGACCACCTTGGCGATATGGACTTTAAGGTAACGGGAACAAAAGACGGCATTACCGCTACGCAAATGGATATAAAGGTTGATGGGCTTTCTTATGAAATTCTCGAAACAGCCCTCCACCAGGCAAAAGAAGGGCGTCTTCACATAATGGACAAAATCCTTGAGACCATATCTGAGCCGCGTCCCGAATTGAAACCGCATGCACCGCGCCTCGAAGTGTTGATTATTGAGAAAGACTTTATCGGCGCTGTAATTGGTCCGGGCGGCAAGATTATTCAGGGCATTCAGGAGGAAACCGGCGCAACGATTTCCATTGAAGAGATTGAAGAAAACGGGCGCACGGTTGGTCGCGTAGAAATCTCGGCAACCAATAAAGACTCAATCGAGGCGGCGCTTGCCCGCGTAAGAGGCATTGTCGCTATTCCAGAAGTAGGAGAAATATACAACGGAACCATCCGTTCCATAATGGCATACGGGGCATTTGTAGAATTTATGCCGGGGAAAGAAGGATTGTTGCACATTTCCGAATTTGACTGGCGCAGAATCGGATCGATGGAAGAAACGGGATTGAAGGAAGGCGATAAAATAGAAATAAAACTCCTTGACATAGATCCGAAGACCGGTAAATTCCGACTCTCGCACCGCGTATTGACCCCGAAACCGGAAGGATATGAGGAAACAGAACGTCCGCCGAGACCGGAATATAACCATCGTGGAGACCGCGGCGATCGAGGCGGAGACCGTAGGGATCGCGGGGATCGCGGAGACCGTGGCGGTTTTAGAAGAAGGTAAAAACTAATATCATTTGTTGCCGGCTCTCTATTCCGGGTAGAATCATTAGAATAAGCATCCGATGCATTAATTGCATAGATGCTTATTTTTTTATGCAGTAAAATCAGTAGAAGATTTTAACCGGTTCACATCCAACAGGTAACGCCTCGCTCCTGGGATAATCCTTGCGTCTCTCTTCACCATATCTCCCCAAAATATCGTACCTTACGCAATATTTATTTATAATATTGCGGTATATGGTATCATTTCTAAAGAATATTTCCGATGAAAAGGAAAGTTGCGGGCAGTTACGGACGGCGAGGGCTTATGTTACTGCCTTCAAATCGTACGAGTTGTTCCTTGGGCGACAGCCGGTGTTCACCGACATTGAGTCGGGGCAGATTAAACGCTATGAGAAGTGGCTTATGGACAGGGGTCTGGCGAAGAACACCGTGTCGTTTTACATGCGTAACCTGCGGGTTATCAATAACCGCGCGGTAATTGCAAAGTTGATTGAGGCGCCGGCGGATAATCCGTTCGCCAACGTTTACACCGGCGTGGCGAGGACTGCAAAGCGCGCGCTGAGCGAGGATGAGATGCGGAAACTTGCACGGCATACTGAGGTTTACCGCAAATCATCCTCAACTAAGCGCAAGACACGCGCAGAGAAGATCAGGGAACGTGCAAGGAAAGCGGACACAACAGCGATGCAAGAGCAATCATGCACAATGAGAGATGTTGCGTACTCAACCAAGCGCAAGACACGCGCGGAGAAGATCAGGGAGCGCGCAAGACAGGCAGAAACGGCGGCGACGAAGGAGCAATCGTGCGCAGCGACGGCTGAAAGAAGGTATGTTGTTGGATTAGGCGATGTGTTGCGTATGTTTATGTTTTGCTTTTATGCGCAGGGAATGTCGTTTGTCGATGCTTATTTCCTGAGAAAGAGCGACATTTACGGTAACAAGATCGTTTACCGGCGTCGTAAGACGGGCAAGGATGTGGTGGTGTTTATTAACCGTGAGATGGAGGCGATAATGGATTTTTATCGCGGAAT
>JAISYU010000072.1 GCA_031269685.1 Dysgonamonadaceae bacterium
ATTGTTCAATAATTTCTTGATATTTATTATACCATTTTTCGTCAGTAACAGGAAATTTAAGATTTTCTTTTTTCCATAAAACACATATTTGTTTATTTTCCAAATTATATATAGAAATGAGAAGGATGCGTTTGTTGACAAGATATTTGACACCACCGAATTATTGGCGGTATTTCCTGAAAAAACTTTACTGGATGAAATTATATCGGAATTGACATGAATACCGAATACGGAAAAATAGCAGAAGAACGGTTAATAAAAAAACTCGCCGCTTGAGTACAAGCACACTGTTTATGTATTATCTTACCGGCGTTTGAAGGAGAATAAAGTTGTACTGTTTGTTATGTAAAATGTACAATTTGGTTTGGATGTAAAATAAAAAAGGGAAAGCCATCCGGTTAAATTAACCGAACGGCTTTTCTTAAAAAATGGTGGCGACCTACTCTCCCACTGTATGCAGTACCATCGGCGCGACCCGGCTTAACTTCTCTGTTCGGGATGGGAAGAATGGAATCCCGACGCTGTAATCAACAAAAACTCTTTTAGATTGATAATTGACTGTTGAAAGTTGAGAAGTTATCTTTATTTCTTTACTGATTCCCCTTTCAACGCCTTTCCCTGTTTCCTTGCCTGTATCTGGTAAGCGATCGGGGTGGCGGTGAAGAGCGATGAGAATGTACCGATGAATACGCCGAGTAACATTGCAAACGAAAAACTCTTGATCGAATCGCCGGCAAAAAGGAAGATCACAATGAGAACGAGTATTGTACTTCCCGATGTGTTCACCGTACGGTTGAGAGTCGAATTCAGCGCTTCATTGAAGAGTTCGTATTTCGACCGCTTCGGATATAGATGCGTATATTCGCGGACACGGTCGAAGATTACTACTTTGTCGTTGATCGAATAACCTATTACAGTCAGTATAGCGCCGATAAACGTTTGGTCCACCTCAAGCGAGAATGGTACGAATCCCCAAAGGATTGCATACGCTCCTATTACGAATATGGCATCACCGGTGAGTGCAACGATGGAGCCGACACTGTATGATATATCCCTGAATCTTAACAGGATGTACAGCCCTATCGCAAGCACGGCAAAGATAACGGCATAATAGGCGCCCGTCCTTATATCTTCGGCTATGCTCGGTCCGACTTTCTGCGAACTGATTATACTGCCTCCTGTGTGATTTTCCCTGTCGATGAAGGTTTCGAACGAGATGTTCTGTGTCAACAGCGGCTTTAGAGATTCATAGAGGTATGCTTCTATTTCCGAATCTACTTTGTTGTCTGATTCCTTTATGCGGTAGTTGGTGCTGATGCGTACTGTTTTTTTATCCTGACCGATTGCTATAACGCTTACGTTGGCATCGTCGAATTTGCCTGCAAGTAATTCCCTTACACGCTCCGACTCTGTCGGGTTTTCAAATTTCACGACGAAATTGCGACCCCCCGTGAAATCAATGCCCTGATTCAAACCTCTTCCGATAAGTGCAATAAAGCATATCGCAATGACTATTCCGTTGATTGTATAAATAAGTTTGCGATTACGCAGGAGATTGTATTTCGGATTTACAAGGAAGTTTTTCGTGAGTGACGTGGTAAATGTCAGGTTCTGGAAATGTCCCTTTGCCAACATCGTTTCGTAAATAACACGTGTAAGGAAGACTGCTGTACCGAATGAAATAAGGATACCGATTATCAACGTTGTGGCAAAGCCTTTGATAGGACCGGTGCCGAACCAGAAAAGTATTACACCGGTAATAATTGAAGTTAGGTTGGAGTCGAATATCGCGGAGAATGCTTTTTTATAACCTTCTTCTACGGCTTTCTTCACCAGTTTTCCTCCTCTTATTTCTTCCTTAATACGCTCATAGATAAGTACGTTGGCATCGACCGCTATGGCGAGGGCTAACACGATACCGGCTATACCGGACAGTGTAAGTACCGCGTGGAATGATGCCATCACTCCCATCGTGAAGAACAGATTGAACAGCAGGGCAAAATTGGCTACAAGTCCGGGCTTCCAACCGTAAATAAGCATCAAGTAAGCCATCAGCAATATCAATGCAATGATAAACGAAAAGAAACCTGTATTGATCGCTTCCTGACCGAGTGACGGACCTATCATTTCTTCCGAAACAATTCGCGCCGGAGCAGACATTTTGCCGGATTTCAGCACGTTAGCAAGGTCTTTGGCTTCTTCACTCGTGAAATTTCCTGTTATCTGTGACTGTCCTCCTGTAATTTCCTGGTTTACATTCGGGAAAGTGTAAACACTACTGTCAAGTACAATAGCGATTGCTTTACCGATGTTTTCTTTTGTCAGGCGAGCCCATTTCTTTGCTCCTTCGGCATTCATCGTCATGTGTACTTCCGACGAACTGCCGTATTCCGCGATGCGATCGCTGGCGTCGATTATAACGTCTCCTTCCAGGGGTGGACGACCGTCACGGGTGGTTATTTTAAGAGCAATCAGTTCGTAAATTCCCGATTTTTCATCTCTCGGCTTTACCGTCCATTTCGGATTCAACTGGCGAGGCAATACATCTTTTACCTGTTTCATGTTCAGGTATTTTCTTATCAGCGGCATATTTGCTTTGCCGACATAACCTATAACAGGGCTTTCGTATGGCTGATTCGGCGAAATACCGAGAGCGTAGAAGAGCGGGTATTCCTTTTGATATTCCTTCAACTGTTGTTCTTCTGTTTGTGCGGCGGCAGAGATTTGTGTGCTGTCGCCCTCAAGCAAGAGGGACTTGTCGGTAGAGGTTGTATCCGATGCAATAGTCTCTGTGGTAGATGTTTTTACGGTTGTTGCCGCTGTTGTTGTTGTTTCTACATTCCTGATGGAGTCGGCAATTATTGCATTTGCAGCAAGCAGAGCCTGGTGTATATCTTTTTCCTGGAATGTTTCCCAAAATTCCAGATTGGCGCTACCTTGTAATAGAGCTCGAACACGTTCAGGTTCCTTGATACCCGGAAGTTCGATAAGGATACGACCGTCAGTTTCAAGTTTCTGAATATTGGGGGCTACAACGCCGAAACGGTCGATACGGGTACGCAATACGTTGAACGAGTTATCAATGGCGCTACGTAGTTCGGCACGTAACACAGCCTCGACTTCGCTGTCGCTGCTGCCGGACTTCACTTTGTCCTTCATTTCGACCGTACTGAAGATTGCCGACAGGCGTGCACCCGGGTCAATTTCGTGATAAGCCTCCTTGAAGAGGGTAATGTAATCCTTGTTACTCGTGTTTTGCCTGTCGGAAGCGAGGGCGATGGCTTTGTTGAAGTTCTCGTCCTGATTGTAGTTTGACAGCGATTTCAATACATCGGCAGTGCTCAGTTCCATGATGACGCTCATACCGCCTTTCAGGTCGAGACCGAGATTAATCTCCATCGTTCTGGCTTTTTGCAACGAGTAGCCAAGCCATATTTTCTCCGTAGATAGCGAGTCGAGGTAGTGGCTCGCTGTTCCGTAGCCTGCTGCTTCATATTCGCTTGCCTGTTTGTAGTACTTGTTCGTTACGAAAGTGAACGATAGGTAGAATAGAGAAACGAGGCTCAGCAAGACTGCGAAAGTTGTTACAAATCCTTTGTTTTGCATTTTTTCTATTGTTTATTTTTAATATTTTTTATTTGAAAGTCTCAAAAATTGAAGGCGCAAAGGTACATTTTTTTTTTGAATTAAACATAAAAATCGGTAAAAAAATTATAAACCTCTTGCAAACTTGGTTTAAGATTTATATCTTTGCGGCTGAATTTCGCACGTTTGAATAATAAAAATAACAATAAAATACATTTTCCCAATGAATCAAACATTTGACATTCGTGAACTTAATGAAAGAATTGAAAGCAAAAGCGGGTTTGTGAACCTTATTATTAAAGGTATGGACCAGGTTATTGTAGGGCAGAAACATTTAGTTGAATCGCTGCTTATCGGGCTATTGTCTGACGGGCATATCCTCCTCGAAGGACTTCCGGGACTGGCTAAGACGCTGGCTATAAAAACGCTTGCAGCATTGATTGATGCCAAGTATAACCGTATCCAGTTCACCCCTGACTTACTGCCTGCCGACGTGGTTGGAACGATGATTTACAGTCAGAAGACCGAAGAGTTTCTCGTCAAACACGGTCCGGTCTTTGCAAATTTCATACTTGCAGATGAAATCAACCGTGCTCCGGCAAAAGTACAGAGTGCACTGCTTGAAGCGATGCAGGAACGGCAGGTTACTATCGGCGAAAAGACTTATTTGTTGCCGGAACCTTTCCTTGTGATGGCAACACAAAACCCTATCGAGCAGGAAGGTACATATCCATTGCCGGAAGCGCAGATTGACCGTTTCATGCTTAAAGTCATCATCAACTATCCGAAAAAGGAAGAAGAAAAACTGATTATCAGGCAGAACATCAGCGGCAACAGGATTGATATAAAGCCTGTCTTGAAAAAGCAGGAAATCATTGATGCACGCAAGATTGTGACGGAGGTTTATATTGACGAAAAGATAGAACGGTATATCGTTGATATTGTTTTTGCTACCCGCTTTCCAAAGGAGCACGGTCTTGCCAACCTGAAAGAACTGATAGCCTTCGGGGCATCGCCGAGAGCATCGATCAACCTTGCACTTGCCGCCCGCGCCTACGCATTCATCAAGCGTCGCGGATACGTTATACCGGAGGACATACGCGCCGTTTGCTTCGATGTTCTGCGCCACCGCATTGGACTGACTTATGAGGCGGAAGCAAGGAACACTTCTACCGAAGAGATTATCAGCGAGATTCTGAATCAGGTAGAAGTTCCGTAATTACAGGCGGAGTTTTTACAATTATATTAAACTGTTTTAAAGAGAAAAGGAAAGAGGCTGTCCTTCTTGGAACAGCCTCTTCCTTATGGTACCCTGCCTTTTATTTCCAATTGTCGTTTACAGGACTTATATTGCGGTTCGTGTAAGTTCGGCTGTTATAGTTCGGCTTACCTAAACTTGACAGCGGATCACCGTTTTCAAATGTAGGTTCGCCGGTGTCGCCGCTTTTCTCTTGCTCACAGGAAAACATTCGCTCGAAAGCGCTGTTGACATCTTTAATGGGTGTTCCTGAGCCGTCTTCTAATTTCTTTATCCATTCCGGGAAAATCTTTTGTCCTTTAAGATCGAGAGAAGTGTTGTTGGAGTGTGTAGATAGAAGGAAGCCCAACAGGTTCGTTATCGATGTATTCTTCTCGAACCATCCCGAAAGGTGGCTAATGTCGATGGGGTCTTCTATGGAAGTGTTGCCGGAGTGTGTACCGTAAAGGAAGACCGACAGGTTATCTATCTTTTGATTATTGCTTAACCATTCCTTAAGACCGCTAAGGTCGATGGGAGTCTCAAGGTTCATGTTGCCGGCGTGTGTAGCGTTAAGGAAGTTAGACAGGTCCGTTACTTCTTCCGGCAATTGGTACGTATCTACAATTTTAGCGCCGGTAGTAAGGTTTGTGCAGTTATAAAACATATAGGCAAACATATTGGAAGCATTGGTGCCTGTAGGATTTTCAGAAATCTTTGGCGCAAAAGCCAGTGTAGTTAGCGGGGCATCTATTGATATAAGTTTACCCTTATTGGCAGAATCATCTCCACCGGAAACGATGCCGTTATGTCCGAATGCATTTCCCCAGCCTGGAGCGGGAGAGTCAGCAGGGGTGATGCGTATTTGATGCGTTCCGTTTGTTAAACTGAGTGGAATGCCGTTGCTCTCGCTGCCTGTACCTGCTTCATTCGCTTTTACCACGACATTGTCAACTGAAATATCCCATTTGTAAGCATGATTATATGTACCGCCCACATAACCGGAGGTAGGTATGTAGTATTTTTCGTCGGTAGTATTGATTGTGAACAGGATCTCTTCTTCGGGCGGGTCGCCTGTCCCTACCCATCTATTCCCGTTACACGTTTCAACCTTCTGCGTAGAGATGTTGAAAATCGTCTTGCCTTTACTGGGCATTAGCCCAAGCGCATCGCGCTCGACGGTGGTATACGCCTCAATCGCGGTTGAGTTGCCGGCACAATCAGTATACCTGACTTTTGATTGCGCATTCGCGCCTGTTGCGCTCAACATGAAGAGCGCGATCATAGTTAAGAAGATTCTTTTCATTTGAAAATAATTTTAATGTTATTAATAATTATTTGTTTGTTATTTATTTCTCTCTATTTAGTCTCCTTACAGTACCCTGCCTTTTACTTCCAGTTGTCGTTTACAGGACTGATATTGCGGTTCGTGTAAGTTTCTCTGTTACTGCTCGGCTTACCTAAACTTGACAGCGGATCACCGTCTTCAAACTTAGGTTCGGCGGTGTCGCCGCCTTTCGGAGAACCACAGTAAAACATTTGGAGGAAAGCACTGCTGACATTTTCGATGTCTGCTGCGCCTTGTGTTAATGTCTTTATCCAGTCCGGGAAAATTGTTTGCCCTTTAAGATCAAGAGAAGGGTTTTTGAAATGTGTCCCGGCAAGGAAGTACGACAGGTCCGTTATCTTTGTATTCTCTTTGAACCATCCCGAAAGATGG
>JAISYU010000002.1 GCA_031269685.1 Dysgonamonadaceae bacterium
AAATATGACCTCATAATTAATGATATAAAAGGCGTTATTGTCTATAGAGAAACGATTGAAATTTCAGGCATCAAAGAACTGAATCTGAATTTGGTTCAAGGAGTCTATGTGCTGAAAATCAATAATGAAAAAGAATTTACAATAAAGAAAATCGTGATAAGACAATAATACGATAAATTTTCATTCTTATCAATAGAAAATAATGTTACACATAACCACAAAAACGCTATATGCGTTTCATGTCAATAATGCTGTTCCCAAGCCCAAGCAGAGGTAATTATATCTTTGAGGTCGTGTTTACATAGCCATCCGAGTTTTTCTTGGGCGTGGCGACTGTCGCTGTAGATGGCCGGAATATCGCCGGCGCGGCGCGAACCGATAGTATAATTGAGCTTTATGCCCGTTTCCTGTTCAAAAGTGTGCAACATTTCGAGCACGGTAATGCCGCTACCGCTACCCAGATTAAAAACTTCGCAATTGGTTTCGTTTTTCCCGTTTTGCAGGAAATCAAGCGCCAAAATGTGTGCTTCGGCAATGTCGGAAACGTGAATATAGTCGCGAATACAACTGCCGTCTCGGGTGTCGTAGTCATCGCCAAACACCGTGATACCCTCTTTTTTGCCAATGGCTACCTGCGTAATAATGGGCATCAGGTTGTTGGGCTTGTCGGGCGACAGCTCGCCGTTAAGGCCGCTCATGTCGCCCCCTACCGGATTAAAATAGCGCAAAATCACCACTTGCAATTCGGGGTGTATGTGCGCAACAAACCGTAGCATCTCTTCGCCAATCTGCTTGGTGTGGGCATAAGGGCAAAAGGGCATGCCTACGGGGGTGTTTTCTGTAACCGGCAATTGAGAAACCTCGCCGTAAATGGAGCAGGAAGAGGAAAAGATGAGGTTCGGAATGCTGAATTTTTGGCACGCTTCAAGCACATTTTCTAAAGAACCGAGATTGTTTCGGTAATATTCCAAAGGCTTTTCCACCGACTCGGGCACCGACTTGTAAGCGGCAAAATGGATAATGCCTACAATATCCGAATGGCGTTCAAAAAGTTCAAAAAAGGCTTTTTTGTTACAAATATCTACCTGTTCGTTCACTACAGGAATGCCGGTAATTTGTTCAATTCGGGCGGCTGTTTCGGGTGTAGAGCGCTCGCAGCTATCCACCGAAACTACCTGATATTTACCATTTTTCAGCAGTTCAATGATGGTGTGAGAGCCAATATAGCCCATGCCACCGGTAACCATAACTTTATTCATAGTTTTTTATTGTTTTTTTATGGCAAAAATACAGAAAAAAGAGTTAAGCAGAAGTTTAAGGAATGGAGAATAGAGAATGGAGTAAGGAACTATTCATAATCCCTTTTTCCCCTTTTTTCCCCTTTTTCATGCGAAATCAGAGCCTGCGGAGCAAAAATAACTTGGCAAAATCACTTGGTAATCGCAAATTGTTGAAAATTTATTCTATTGATATACAATTAATTAAAATGGAGTCGGGCAAAATAACAAAAATATGCAGTATAAAACAAAAAATTATTGTAACTTTGCCCCACGTTTTAGCCATAAAACGATATGCTAAATTAATGTTAAACCTAAATTCAAGTGAAAATGAAAAAATTATGTTTTTCACTGCTTGCAATACTATTTGCAGTGCAGGGATGGTCACAGACCACAATCAACGAAAGTTTTGAAGGCGAAGCTTTCCCACCAACCGGGTGGACAAATTACACAAAAGCCTTTACACGAAGTTCTTCACTGGCGCATACCGGCACACACAGTATCGGTTATACTGACGCAAGTTCTTCACATCCAACTTATGGGATTATTACCCCTCAATTTACGGGGGGTGCTAATCAACTTCTATCCTTTTACATTTATACGGGGGGATTCTACAGTACAGATTTATGGTACACCTCTTTCCGTATAAAAGTTTCTACTACAGATAATTCTGTATCCTCTTTTAATACAGTAAAAGAGTACTCTACTTACGACTATAGCGGAATTTATTCCGATAAAGTTATTCTGGCTGAGGCTGATATTGAAGGAACATGGTATGAATGTACCGCCGATTTAAGTGCCTATAATGGGCAGCAAATTTATGTAGCTATTGAAGTTTATGATAACAATGGCTGTGCCCCTAATGTGCAGATAGATGATATTCTTATCAAAATTCCGAAAAATGATGATATAAGTATTGCCTCAATAACCTCTCCCACAAGTGGAACGAATCTCTCTGCAACAGCTCCCGTAAGTTTTATTTTTAGAAATCTGGGAATTAATCCTGTTGCCGCATGTGATTTTCAATTAGTAGTGGACGATGCCCTTATTGCTACCGAATCTTGGGAAGGAACCCTGACTTACAGAGATACGACAACGTATACTTTTACGACAACCGCCGATTTGAGCGCCGAAGGCCCTCATACTATTTCTGTTATCGGAGTATTAGCTAATGATGAGGATAATAGTAATGATACTTTAACTATTACGGTTACAAATGTTATTTGTGACTTGAAAACCTTACCCTTTGAAGAACATTTTGACGAAGCAACACTCTATCCTTGTTGGACTTTGGTTGATGAAGACGGGAATAATCATAATTGGCAGATTGTTTCCGATGCTAATCATTCGGGAACGGGGTATGGAATCCACTCTTATACATACATAGCTGATGGATGGTGGGGACTAAATATTATAGCTAAAAATTGGCTAATTTCGCCCCAATTATCTATTCCGGAAAACGGGGCTTTGCTCTCTTTCTGGGCAAAAAATATTGACCCTAATTACTCAGACCGATTGAAAGTGATGGTTTCTACAACCGGAGCCGAAATCGCAGATTTTACTCAAATTTGGACGGATATTCCCGATGTTAATAATTTCGAGAATTTTATCTTAGATTTAACTGCTTATGGCAATGAAAATATTTACATTGCTTTTTATCATGACGACGAAGGCATGAATGGTCTTTTTTTGGACGACATCACTGTTTATGCAATCGAAGATTGTATGATGCCCATGCAATTTGCGACAAGTGATATTACCAGCAATTCGGCAACGGTTAGTTGGCATCCAGCTATTACCACAGATCCTTATGGCTA
>JAISYU010000070.1 GCA_031269685.1 Dysgonamonadaceae bacterium
CTCGTCACCATCATGGTCACCGGCGCTCCGGTCACCGAAAAGTACTGCGACTCCATAGGGGCGGATTGCTATGCCCGGGACGCGCTTTCCGTGGCGGAGCTTGCCGAGTCGATATTCGCCACCTAGGAGCCTGTGGGACTTAGCCCCTAAAATCAAATATTTTTTTAAATTTTTAAAAATTTTTGTTGACAAGGTCAGGAATGTCGTGTTATAAGTAATTGTGCGCGGGCACAGATATGAAACCGACGATTAAAATGATAGCGAAAAAGGCAGGCGTATCCAGGGGAACAATTGACCGGGTGTTGCATAACCGGCCCAATGTCAACTCTGAAAAACGCCAAAAAGTCCTGGATATCCTCAAAGAGATGGATTACGCGCCGAATTTTGCGGCAAGGGCCCTGGCTCTTAAGGTTAAGGATATAAAAATTGCGGCTTTGTTGCCTAACTGGACCGGCTATTTCAAAGAGGAGGTGCTACGGGGCATTGAAGATGCAACTCAAGAACTCCGGAATTACAACATTGATATCTTGCTGGAAAGATGCAAAACAGAGCAGCCCCAGGAATGCATCAAAAAGATTGATGCCTTGATCGCCAAGGGAATACGGGGCATTGCGATTTGTGCCAAAGATACAATTTCCATACAAAAGAAATTGTTTTCCATTGTGCAGGCCGGGATACCTGTTGTTACCTTTAATTCTGATATTTCCCATAGCGGGAGGCTGTGTTTTGTCGGGATGGATTTGATCAAAGAAGGCCGTATTGGCGCGGAGCTTATGTCAAAAATTTTGCCAGCAAAAGGCAGGACTTTGATAGTTTGCGGGAATTTGGAGTTTTACGCTCATAAGAGCAGGGTACAGGGATTTTGCGACAGGTTTCAGGAGTTGGGAAGACAGCCAAATACGTATACTGTTGTTGAAACCAACAATGAGCACGAGACTACCCGTCAAAGGGTGAGCGAGTATCTGGCCGGCAAAGAGGATATTAAGGGGATATATATGGCAAATGAAAGTGTTGCAGGTTGCGTAGAAGCGATAAAACAATCCCATATAGCAAAAAAGATACCCCTGGTGTGTCATGACGCTTCTTCTTCGCATATTGATTTTTTGCGCGAAGGGATTGTGGATTTTGTGATTGAACAGAATATGTATCGTCAGGGCCTTGAGCCTTTAAAGATGATAGCTGACCTCTTAATTGAAGGAAAGAGACCGGAAAAGGATATTGATTATTCCCGCATACATATAGTCTGCGCGGAAAATATTGATTGATTTTACATTTTTTTTAGGCAAAACTGTGCCCGAGCACAGTTTTGAAAAATGATTAGGGGCGCGGAGGAAAATGTTATGACCGACAATTTTATATTACAGATGAATGATATTACCGTCCAGTTTCCCGGTGTTCTTGCTTTGGACAGAGTGCGCTTTGATTTAAAACCCGGCGAAGTTCATGTATTACTGGGAGAAAACGGCGCCGGCAAATCAACGATCATGAAAGTGCTTGCCGGAGTAAATACGGTGTACGAAGGAAAAATCATTTATAAAGGCAAGGAGATCACAGCGCGAAATATTCAGGAGCAACGAGAACGGGGCATAAGTATCATTTTCCAGGAAATGAATTTGCTTAAAAATCTTACTGTGGCAGAAAACATTTTTTTAGGACGGCAGCCATTGAATTCGATAGGGAATATTGATTGGAAAAAGATGTATCACGATGCAAGGACACTTTTAAATTCAATCGATTCAGATATTCCGGAAAACGCACTCATCTCAAGTCTTAGTGTCGGGCAAATGCAGATGGTTGAAATTGCCAAAGCCATCTCATTTAAGAGTGATGCAATCATCATGGATGAGCCAACATCAGCCCTGACAGCAAAAGAAGTTGATAGTTTGTTTCGACTCATAAATAAATTGAAAACAGAAAAGGTCGCAATTATTTACATATCCCACCGCCTTGAAGAAATTCTTGAAATTGGCGATCGGATTACCGTTTTTCGGGATGGAAAATATATTGAGACAGTAAAAGCCGAAGATACAACTATAGATAAACTAATTAAACTTATGGTTGGCAGGGATTTATCTGAACAATATCCAAGGGTAAAATGTAGTCCCGGAGAAAAACTCCTGGAGGTGAAAAACCTTACTAAAGGAAAACATCTCAAAGACATTTCCTTTTTTGTCAGACAGGGAGAAATTGTTGGTTTTTATGGACTCATGGGCTCGGGAAGAACTGAAACAATGCGGGTTATCTTTGGCGCTGATTCATATAACTCGGGCGAGATTTTAATTCTTGGCCAGTCAGTCAAAATAAAAAACTGCAAAGATGCAAAGAAAAATAAAATTGCGTTGCTTAATGAAGACCGCAAGAATCATGGTTTAATTCTGGCTTTTTCCGTGAAAGAAAATATTGTGCTGGCAAACCTGGACAGCGTAATGGGGCCCATGGGTTTAAATTTTACAAAAGAAGAAATAATAAGTAATAATCTTTCTAATATCATGAGTATTAAAACTCCTTCGATGAAACAAAAAGTAAATTTCCTTTCGGGCGGCAATCAACAAAAAGTAGTTATTGCAAAATGGCTGAACAGTGATTCTGATATTATTATATTTGATGAACCGACTCGTGGCATTGATGTTGGAGCAAAGGTGGAAATATACAAGATCATGAATAAATTGAAGGGAGAAGGCAAGGCGATCATTATGGTGTCGTCAGAACTCCCTGAGACTTTAGGAGTAGCAGATCGTATTTATGTGATGCATGAGGGAAGAATAACAAAATGTTTTAGTGAGAATATTGGGCTTACTGAAGATGAAGTTATGAAATTCGCAACCGGTATTACTACCGAAGTTCTATAAGGGGGAATAAAGATCATGAACATAAGGACCTTGATGAATATCAGAAAAATTGACTTTGCAAACATGACGCCTGTTATTGTGTTAGTCCTTCTTTGCATTATCATGTCGTTCTTGTCGCCGGTTTTTTTTAGTTATGCCAATTTTGTTAATGTTTTACAACAGGTAACAGTCAACGCTGTTCTTGCATTAGGCATGAGTGTTGTTATTTTTACTGGGGGCATCGATCTTTCGGTTGGCGCTGTTCTTGCGCTCAGCGGTATTGTGTTAGGCACAATGACTGTAAACATCGGTGTTTCTCCTGTAATCAGTTCTATTTGCGCTATTTTTGTTGGCGCAATTGCCGGGTTGACAAGTGGCCTCCTGGTTTCCAAATTCAGATTACAGCCCATGATCGCTACTCTTGGAATTATGAGTATTGCCAGAGGGGCCGCATTGACCATAGCAGGAGGCAGAACCATAACCGGGTATAGCCGGGGCTTCCGTTGGATAGGCTCCGGCTCTATTCCTGGAACAGAAATTCCAGTGCAGATTGTTTTCATGTTGCTACTTTATCTATTAATGTTTTACCTGTTAAAGTATCGTAAAGTTGGACGGTACATTTATTCGATTGGCGGCAATGAGGAAGCCACTCGCTTGTCCGGCATCAGTATTACACAATATAAAACCATTGCATATGTAATTTCAGGAATTATGGCTTCCATTGACAGTATTATTCTTGTTTCCAAATTAAATTCAGCTCAATCAATTGCGGGTGAAGGCTACGAATTGGATGCCATAGCGTCTTCCGTTATTGGCGGCGCAAGTTTGTTGGGTGGTTTTGGCAGCGTATGGGGAACTCTTTTGGGGGCAATTATCATGGGAGTTATCCGCAACGGGCTCAATCTGATGAATATTTCATCCAATCTTCAACGGTTAATTATAGGTGTTATTATTCTTGCTGCTGTTTTGTTGGATACTTTGCGAAACCGCATAAAGCAATAATAGAGTTGTTTAGAAACTTCAGTTTCTAAACAACAACCGCTAAAAAACAGCAAAATGCAGAGCATTTTGCGAGACTTGTTCAATAACCAACCGGGTTATTGAACAAGTCCAATGGAGTGTCAAGCCGTATGGTTTGAAATAAATTTTAGAGCAGAAGAGGAGAAAAAAGATGAAAAAGGTGTTTATGTTCTTATTGGTCGCAGGATTGGTTCTTGGTATTACTGCCAGGAATGCTTTTGCCAAAGGGCAGAACGCGACTCAGGGCAGCGAAGGCAAAATCAGGATAGCGTATGTTGTCAAAGCAATGTCGGATCAATTTTGGATTGATATGCGAAACGGCGCCGAAGTGGCTGCAAAAGAATTTAATGTTGAACTTTCTTTTCAGGCGCCGGATAGAGAGACTGATGTCGAAAGGCAGATACAGATGGTGGAAAATGCGATAATTAGCAAAGTAGACGCTATCATTTTGTCGGCAGCAAGCTCAACGGCGCTTAATCCGGTAATTGTAAAGGTAAATAAAGCAAATATTCCGGTAATTCTTGTGAATGACACCATCGACGAAAATGCCCTTGCGGCTGAGGGCGGTTTCGTAGAAACATACGTAGGAATTGATCAGTATGCCGCAGCTGCTTTGGCAGGAGACTATTGTGCTCAAAATATCGCGGGAGGCAAAGTGCTTTTGCTGGAAGGCCCATCAGGAGTCGATGCTTTAGCTCAGCGCCTGGCAGGTTTCCGGGATAAAGTTATGGGTAAACCCGGGTTTGAAATTGCGGCATCCCAAACTGCCAACTGCGATCGCAATGAGGGCTTTAATGTTACGCAGAATGTTTTAACAGCAAGACCTGATATTAACATTATTTGGTCGGTGAATGCAGAAATGGGACAAGGGGCGATACAGGCAATTGAACAAGCCGGCAGAACCGGAACTGTTTCCGTATTTGATTTTGACGCTTCCAATGATGATATACAAGCTGTCAAGGCCGGAACATTAGTTGGAAGTGTCGCTCAATATCCTGAAATCCAGGCAAGAGCGGCAATACAAGCCTGTATTGATGTATTGGGTGGCAAAAAATTATCGCCTCATACTGTTACCAAGGCGGAATTGATTACCCGGGCAAACGTTGTTAATTAAATAGAGTTGTTCAGAAACCGTGGTTTCTGAACAACTTCAGCTGAAAGATTTTTCTGAACAATACATATTTCGAGAAGCGAGAAACCTGACATGAAACTGAAAAAATGCGCCTGCATAGAGACACTGTATACTGAACTTCCCTTTTTGGCCCGTTTTGAGGCGGCAAAAAAGGATGGATTTGAGTTTGTGGAATTCTGGAGCTGGATCGACAAAGACCTTGCCACTGTTAAAGAAAGGGCATCTGCCGCGGGAATAAAAATAAGCGGCTTTAACGGGGACGCAGACTATTCATTGATCGATCCATCCCATAAAAAAAAGTATCTGGACTTTTTGAAAAGATCTGTTGGCGCTGCCCAAAAAATCGGAGCGTTGAGTGTAACTATCCACTCAAACGCCCTGGGAGAAGGGGGAAAAGTGATAGATACGTGCGCCCATTTGTCCGATACCGTAAAAAAATGTGCGATGTTCGACGCTTTGAGAGAATGCGCTGAAATCGCCGAACAGAGCGGTATAAGCATGAATCTGGAAGCCCTTAATGTTATTGCCGATCACGTAGGCAATTTTCTTGTTCATGCCAGCGATGCAGCGGAAATGACCCGTTTAACAGGCTCTCCCAAGTTAAAAATCCTGTACGACATATACCATATGCAGCTTAACGAGGGCAATCTGTGCGGAAACATAAGCGCGTTTATCGATCAGATAGGCCATATCCATGTGGCCGATGTTCCTGGCCGGCATGAGCCGGGGACAGGGGAAATAAATTATGCCCATGTTTTTAATCATCTTGAGAAAGCAGGTTATATCGGACTTATCGGATATGAATTGTTTCCCAAAACTACAACCGCAGACGCTGTTAAAGCAATTATGAATTATTAAGGAGAAATTTATGCCTGCAAAAGAACTGCGAATCGGACTAATCGGCGGGGGGCGTATCGGCAAACTGCACGGCAGGAACATCAACACTTCTGTGCCAGGGGCGAAGGTCGTGTGCCTTGCAGAGACGATGCTCAACGACGGACATAAGGCGTGGGTAGATGAAACCGGCATCCCCAAGGCGACAAAAGATCCGGCGGACATCATGAACGACAAAAACATTGACGCCGTCTTTATTTGTTCGCCAACCGATACCCACGCGGATTTTATCATCCAGGCAGCGCGGAACGGCAAGCATATCTTCTGTGAGAAGCCTATCCATACGGATATGCAGAAGATAAAAGAAGCGCTTGTCGAAGTTGAGAAGGCCGCCGTAAAGTTGCAGATCGGTTTTGTCCGCCGCTTTGACCATAACCACAAAAAGGTTCATGACACGGTCGCTTCCGGCGTTCTGGGAAAACCGCATATCGTAAAGATCACTTCGCGGGATCCGGAAGGGCCGCCTCTTGACTACATTGCCGTCTCCGGCGGGATATTTATGGATATGACCATCCACGACTTTGACATGGCCCGTTACCTTGCCGGAAGTGAGGTAATAGAGGTAATGGCCTATGGCGCCATTAACATTGATCCCGGTTATAAGAAATACGGCGATGTAGATACCGCCGTCGTCATGCTGAAATTCGAGAACGGCGCCATTGGGTTGATCGACAACAGCAGGGCAGCCCATTACGGCTACGACCAGCGCACCGAGGTTCACTGCGACAAGGGCTGCGTACAGGTTGCCAATGATCTCAACGATACTTCCGTTATCAGTACGGGCGATGGTGTTTTCTGTGAGAAACCGACATGGTTTTTTCTGGAGCGGTACAACAACGCGTTTATCGCCGAGGCAATTGATTTTGTTGACGCAGTGAGCAACAACAAAAAGCCGCCGGTTGATGGCAAAGACGGCATGATGGCTGTGTATATCGCCATGTCCGCGAATAAATCATTAAAGGAACACAGGCCGGTTATGTTGAGCGAGCTTACTAAACTTTTCATAAATATTAACTCATATATATTGTAATGACGGTTTTCTAAAGAAAGCTGAAACGATGGAGGGTCTATGCATTAATGAATACAACGCTTCTTTTACTATCC
>JAISYU010000086.1 GCA_031269685.1 Dysgonamonadaceae bacterium
GTTAATGTACTCAGGATTAATGACTGGCTGACGCAACTTAACATCGAGAATCAGAAGTTCAAAGACCTGATGACCGATCGCTACGAGGAGGCGTCTAAACGTCCTACATTCCGCATGAAGACCGCACGTAAGGAGACCGACAAGGCTCTGCACAGCATCTTCGAGCAAGTCGAAGCACTCGCCACAGTGAACGGCGCAGGCGACTATGAGGCTTTCATCAAGGAACTTAACGCCGTGCTTGAACGTTACAAACTTATTCAGGCTCAGGAAAAGGGTCGTAGAAAGGCGAAGAATAATTGAACATTAATAATTACAAAAATCACAACAATGAAAAAGCACTTCTTTACATTAATCGCGCTCCTGATAATGAGCGCAGGCGCTAAGGCGCAAGTAACAATCGGATCGCTAGATGATCCACATTCGTTTTCGATCCTCGAACTGATCGGTGGCGGTGAACGTGGTCTCAGGCTGCCACAGCTGACAACCGAAGAGCGGGACGCGATGGTTCAGAGTGAGGATTTCCAGGCGGAGAAGAACGGCGAAGCGCGCGGCTTGCAGATTTTCAATATGACTACCAAGTGCGTAGAAACCTGGAACGGGTCGAAGTGGATTCAGACATGCTTTCCTGTACCAAAAGAACAGATCCTGTTCACAATCAAAACCGATACTGACAACGATACTTACTACATACCTACCTCCGGTCGTGTGTGCGGTACATATGATCATGCTTACGACTGGAATATTTCAGTTGACGGCGGCGCGGCAGTGCGTAAAACAAGAGGTAATACATTTAACCACGACGGCATTGCACTCGCTATCCCAGAAGCAGGAGATCATAAAATATGCATCACCCCGTACATCGATCCCGACGATCCCGCTCCAGGCTGGGGAAATGCATTCGGGCATAAGAACGACAATACCACCGGCAACGCAAATATTCAAACAAATAAGGATAAACTTATATCAATAGATGCCCCGCTGACAACACGGGCTTTTGCTCCCAATGAGGGCTCTACAAACGCTTCCTATATGTTCGCATATATGTTTTATAGATGCACAAACCTTACTACCGGCGCTAAAATTGTAGATACGTACTTGCCGGAAAAAATAATTTACCTGTCGTACTTCCTTGCCTATATGCACAAAGACAACTCTTCTCTCATAAAACCCATTGACCTTAGCGGTCTAAAAGACTGGTTCAGCAATAATCAAAAGATAGCGGACCTGTCGAACTTCCTTGACAGTACACACGAAAACAACACAGCCATCGAAACCCCCATCGACCTTACCCCGCTTTCGGGATGGTTCAGCAATAATACAAAGATAACGACCATGTCGCACTTCCTTCACTATACACACCATAACAACAAGCTAAAAGCCCCAATTAACCTTATCCCGCTAAAAAACTGGTTCCAAGAGAATCATTCTATAGCGCACCTGTGGCACTTCCTTAACTCTACACTCTCTTTCAACCCTTCCCTTAATCTTACAGGGCAAAAGATTTTCCCGAACTGGATAAAGACATTAAAAGAAGCAGGCAAATCAATTAAAGATGTCGAATATGCTTTCTGGAGTACGTTTATCTGTTCTTCTTATAATCAGAAAATAACCGGCGATACCGGCGAGCCTGAATTTGAAGACAGTACCGTGCTGTCGAGTTTAGGTAATCCGAGCACTCCAAAACAAACTTACGGGGGACGCAAATTCTTCACCGACGATATCACCATAGGCTCCAATTGGAAGTAAAAGGCAGGGTACCGTAAGAAATGGGCTGTACAGACAGGGAAGTAGCGGCTACTACTGGAGCAGTCTTGCCTTTATCAAAAAAAAGAACTAACTTTGCAGCGGAATACAACTGTTATATTCTCAATTAATCTTGTTCATCTCTTATGAATGTTTTACAAATCTTCAAAGACAAACTCGCTAACGGCGAGCCGGTTTACGGTCCATTCATGAAGACCGGCGATGCAGCGTTTGTAGAGTGCGCCGGTTACGCAGGGTTCGATTTCTGTATACTTGATATGGAACACGGTCCGGCTGATTTCTTTAATCTTCAGAATCTGATACGCGGCGCAGAGATTGCCGGTATCCTGCCTGTAGTTCGTACTTTCGACTCTTCGGAAACCGCTATCGGTAAAGCGCTGGACGTTGGCGCGAAAGGTGTTCAGGTTCCGCAGATTCAGTCTGCCGAGCAAGCCAGGGCTGCTGTCAGGGCTGCAAAGTTTTTCCCTGCCGGCGAGCGTGGCGTTTGCCGTTTTGTGAGGGCGGCAGGGTATTCCTCAATTCCGCGTGACGTTTACTTTGAACAGGCAAATGAGGCGCTGGTTATCCTTCAGGTAGAAGGAAAAGAAGCGCTTGACAGTCTCGATGAGATTCTTGCCGTTGAGGGACTGGATATTCTTTTTGTCGGTCCGTATGACCTTTCGCAATCACTCGGCGTCCCCGGTCAGGTGTCACATCCGGCTGTCGTGTCTGCAATCAAGAGTATTACGGAACGGGCAAAGTCGGCAGGCGTCGTGATTGGTGTTTTTTGTGATACCTATGAAGCGGCTGCCCTTTGGAAAAGCGCCGGTATACAATATTTGTCCTGGTCAGTTGATGTAGGTATATTTACCGAGGCATGCAAAGGTATTGTCGACAATCTGAAATCCTGATCTAAGGCTTCCTTATACCTCCATGCCGGTTAGGGAGATCTTCATCTCGCCTTCGGTGATGACCTCTTCCCCCAGATAAACCCTGGCAGTTACCAGCGTGACCTGGAATATTTCCTGGAGGACGTCAATCTGTGTTTCTATGGTCTCTCCAACGCGCGGCAAACGGTAAAAGACCTGGTTGCGGATGGCGCCGATGAATCCTATCTTAACTGCGCCGCTTACGGTTAGGCTGCTGATATATCCCATGCGGGCGGCGCATGTCTGGGCGATGTTCTCGATTAATCCCGGTTCGGTAAGTTGTCCGTCGCAACAGAAAATATTATCCTCCCTGACCGTCAGCGATGTCCGCGTTGCCTTTGAGTCGGAATAAAGTAATCTGTCAACCATTACAAACGGCGGTTTCTGAGGTATCAGCGTTCCGATGTTGATCTGCAAGAAGTCCATATTCTAATTATTCAGTTTGCAGACAACTATCGAGTGCCCTTTCCCTATTCCATCGTGGATAGTCTCTATCGCCAGTCCTGCATTCCCTATACAGCGCAGCATATCGAGACTGTGGTACATCTTACTGTTTCCGTTAGCCATGGCGGTGAAATAAAGCGAAATCTGCGTCAAACAGTACGCGGCAGTTGTGAATCGCTGGCGATCCCAGAAGGTTTCCATAATGTATAGCCGCGTGTTTACGGTCATCGCCGCCGCCGCTCGGATGAGAATGTTCGTTGCCTCCTCTTCCGAAAAGCAATCAAGGAACTGGCTTAGCCATATCACATCGAAGCCCGCAGGGAATTGCTCGCTGCTATCCAAAAGATTACATCCGTATCCCGAAATCCTCTCCGCGCCCGGCTGTCCTTCCGTTGCCTTTTGCATGAGTGTAATCTGTTGCGGCAGATCCATTACGGTGACTCTGATGTTTTCATCATGCCGTACACACTGCATAGCCCAGCGTCCGGTATTTCCTCCTACGTCAAGCAGTGTTCGGGGCGCGCCGGCGAAAACAATGCTCAATGCTTCCGCAAACGACTGGTCACTGTAATAATGGTCAAAGGCAAACCAGGATCGCTGCACCTGCTGAGGCAATGATGACAGTCCCTCGTAGATTGTCTTCCATTTGCCAAAGACTTTCAAACCTGCGGGCTTGCCGGTCATAAGAGCCTCCTCGAGGTGATAGAGTCCAAGATAGTTTACGTCATGGTTGAAATCGAGATTGATTTTGACCAGCGGATCGTTAAGTAGAAACCATCCGGCTTTGGAAGAAGTATATTTGCCGTCGTTAAGGAGTACCGTGCCCGCAGTAAGGGAGGATTCCAGGAGGCACTGGACGGCATAACGCGCTCTAACAGGCGGTAGCGCATGGTCTGAGGCTACCTTATCCGATATTTCTCCGAGCGTCATTCCGTCTCTTGAGTCCGCCAGCATCTGCAATATGCCTGACTTTAACATCAGGCGTGCTACTTGGAAGACGACCGGTGCAAACGATATTTCATGCGCAAGCCGCTGTGCTTCCAATACCGTCTGTGTCTCCTGCGAGTAATTATTTTGAAGTGACGGAAGGGGATTTGTGTTTTCTTTGTTGTTATTCATCATCTGATTTGCCGTATTAAAAGTTGCTACGCCTGCTTCCAGAATTCATAGAAGTTGAACCACTGTTCGGGATATTGCCTGACTGTCTCCTCCAATCGTCTGACATAGGATTGCGCCAGGTTGTTTACCAGATCTTTCTTTGCCTTTGTCCTGAGTGGATTTACTTCTTCCAGCGGGCTGACTGTGACCCTGTATTTCCTTGAAGAGATTTTCATACAGAAGACAGCCAGGACTTCTACCCCGAAGCTGACAGCGAGAGCGAATGCGCCGATGGGAAACGTCGCCCTTGCGCCGAGGAAGTTACATTCCACGCTCTTGGTCGAGCCGAGCTTCCGGTCGCATGGCATACTCACTATCTCTCCATTTTGCAGCGCCGAGTTTACGGAAAACAGGTGCGACATGTCTTCCCTGACCGGTATCAGGTTAATGTTGTTACCGGACATTACTGCCGCGCGGTTACGCTTAACTGTTTCCGTTTCACCGGCATATATTAGCGCATTGATCTTCTTTTGGTATGAGTGGAGGAGGTAGCCGCCTATCTCGAAGTTTCCGACATGCGATCCGGCTATGATAAATCCTTTGTCACCGCCGGCAAGCCTCTCATAATGTTCATTGCCGACAATCTCCACCTCGAAAGCATCACTTTTGCCCGCATAAATGGCGAACCGATCTAATATAACCTGTCCAAAGAGATAGTGATTCCTGTAAGTCCGACGGAACGCATCCCATGCGGAATGACCGTGCCGGTGACGGAAATAGTGATAAACCGAGAGGTAGCCCTGCCTCGCAAACAGCATGTAAAATGGGACAACGATAGCCATAACTGCATAGCCGAGCCTAAGGTCAACAAGGCGAAAGCATACGAGCAATAAGCGCTGACCCAATGTCCCGCCGCCGGTATCGCCTTTCCATTGCCTCATCTCATTTTGTTTTCTATGTAATCGTAAAACTGACTCAGCGTTTTGAGATCCTGTATCTCTTCCGGTTTGATCTTGAAGCCGAAGTTGCGCTCTACTATTACCACGATGTCCACAAAGTCAAGGCTGTCAATGCCTAAATCGTCTTTCAGCAGCGCATCGGGTAAGATTATATTCTCATCAATCTCAATCTCTTCAATCAGGAAATCCTTTACAATTTCCTCTATCTCCTGTCTCGTCATATCTATTATGTTTATTTTCCGTCCTTTTAGTAACTAATTATTGCCGCCAACATCTTATATGTTTTTTATTACCAGCGCACTGTTTGTTCCGCCGAATCCAAACGAATTTGACAACACATGGCTAAGTTTCTTATCGACCGTCTGTGTCGCTATATTCAGGTGGCGGGAATGTTCGTCGGGCGTCTCAAAGTTAATGTTCGGCGCAACAAACGAATTTCTAAGCATCAGTACGGAATAAACCACTTCACTCGCTCCCGCCATCCAACATTCGTGTCCCGTCATCGACTTTGTCGAACTGACCAAAGGTCGCCCGCCGAATAGCCGGTTGAGTGCAATCGCTTCCGTTGCGTCGCCTTGCGGAGTGGACGTCGCATGAGCGTTTACGTAGTCAATGCAGGATGCCTTAATGCCCGCATCGGCAAGCGCACGTGACATGGCAATGACACAGCCTTCATCGCTCGGCTGCGAAATCTGTTTACCGTTAGACGAAAAGCCATAGCCCGTAACCTCCGCATAAACAGTAGCGCCACGACGTACAGCATGTTCGTATTCTTCAAGGATAATACTCGCCGCACCACCACTCGGAATCAACCCGTCACGCCCAGCGTCAAAAGGTCTCGATGCACGCGCCGGCTCATCCGTGCGGACGGAAAAAGCACTCAAGGCGTCAAACGAAGCCATTGAGTGTGAGTTAGTCTCCTGTGCCCCGCCGCATAAGATAATATCCTGTAGACCATGACGGATGAACAGGAAACCAAGCCCTACGGAGTGTGAACCGCTTGCACAGGCGGCACTGATAGTCATATTGACACCTCGCAGGCGGAAGATAGTTGAAAGGTTCATTGTTACCGTCGAATTCATCGACCGAAAGACCGGACCCGAACCAAGTAACTGTGTGTCGCGCTTCTCTACCATCACGTTATAGGCTTCAATAACCGCCTTTGACGAAGAATCGTTGCCATAGAAGATACCGACTTCATTGCGATCCAGGTAATCCATATCAATGCCTGCCGTCTGCATCGCCTCAAGAGTCGCCACGCAGGCATATTCACCTTCCTCAGCAAGCCCTACCCTCAGCCGACGGTCAAGTATGCCTTTAAGTTGTGGGCGATCAACGATGCCCGTCAGCGGCGAACGATAACCGTATGCCGTTCTTTCGGGGTCAATGCCGATGCCGGATTTGCCTTCGTATAGCGAACTGCGCACTTCATTTAGGTTCTTGCCGATGCTTGAGTATATCCC
Organism: Dysgonamonadaceae bacterium; assembly: GCA_031269685.1. Classification (GTDB taxonomy): domain Bacteria; phylum Bacteroidota; class Bacteroidia; order Bacteroidales; family Azobacteroidaceae; genus Azobacteroides. Next base: position 6,637 of record JAISYU010000086.1, read on the forward strand.
TAATCCCGTAATGACTACCCTTCTCACGTTAGATCCCTCCACTGATTGAGATTACCTGCCCCGTGACGTAACCAGCCTCTTCCGACGCCAGAAAACCAACCAAGCCAGCGACTTCCTCCGGTCGCCCAAAACGTCCCGCCGGTACAAGCTTCTGTAACTCTTCACGGTCAAGGTCTTTTGTCATGTCGGTCTCGATAAATCCCGGAGCAACAGCATTAACTGTCACCCGCTTCTTCGCAGTCTCAAGAGCCAAAGCCTTCGTAAAGCCTATGAGACCGGCTTTTGCAGCCGAGTAATTGGCTTGACCTGCCATTCCGTTAACGCCGGAGACGGAAACGATGTTAATAATACGACCATATTTCTTGTGTAACATGTACTTAACCAGTAATCCCGTCGTATTAAAAGCGCCGCTGAGGTTGGTGTCTATGACCTTATGCCAGTTTTCATCGCTCATCCAGAAAAGCATGTCATCCTTACGGATTCCAGCATTGTTAACCAGAACGGCAACATAATCATCCGTGTGGCTCTCTATCCATGCAGAGAGAACGCAAGCAGTTTGCTTGCCGTCCGCCACGTCAAACTGTAACAGTTCCGCCTGTCCTCCCCGCTGTTCGATGAGCGATTTAGTTTCTTCAGCCGCTACCCTGTTAGAACGGTAATTAACCAAAACTGGATAACCCATTGCCGACAGTCTCAGGCATATTGCCCTCCCTATACCCCGCGAGCCGCCTGTTACTAAAGCATATTTCATTAAGATAAGATTAATAGTGACTGTGAACTGTGCTGAAGAAAGGTCTATGCCTCCGCCATCTCCACCGGTGATTCCTTTGTTACTGTGATACGTTTCTCCTCTTCGTTGAGATCCAACTTTATCAGGTCTCCCTCCTGTATCTCGGATTTAATAATCATCTCGGCGAGTTCGTCTTCAAAATATTTCTGAATGGCACGTTTCAACGGACGGGCGCCGAACTGAACATCATAGCCCTTTGAAGCGACAAACTCTTTCGCCTTTTCGGTAATTTTCAGACTGTAGCCGAGTGCTTTGATACGCTTTAAGAAGTCCGAGAGTTCGATATCAATGATTTTATAGATAGCATCTTTATCCAACTGATCAAAGGTTATGATGTCGTCAACACGGTTGATAAATTCCGGTGAAAACTGCTTGTTAAGAGCCTTCTGAATCACGTTACGCGAATACTCCCTGTCAGTAATGTCGGTGTTAGTATTGAAACCTATGCCGCGACCGAAGTCTTTCAATTGCCGTGTGCCGACGTTGGAAGTCATTATCAGAATTGTATTCTTGAAGTTAATACGGCGACCGAGACTGTCGGTCAACCGTCCCTCGTCCATGACCTGAAGTAAAAGGTTAAACACATCAGGGTGCGCTTTCTCTATCTCATCGAGAAGCACGACGGAATAAGGCTTACGACGTACTTTTTCGGTTAGTTGACCGCCTTCCTCGTAGCCTACGTATCCCGGAGGTGCACCGACTAACCGTGTAACACTGAATTTCTCCATATACTCGCTCATATCAATACGAATAAGCATGTCGGAGGAATCGAACAGATATTCTGTCAGTTTCTTTGCCAGGTAAGTTTTGCCGACGCCCGTCGGTCCGAGAAACATGAACACTCCAATAGGTTTGGCTGGGTCCTTCAATCCGATACGGTTACGCTGGATAGCTTTCACAATCTTTGCCACAGCCTCGTCCTGACCGACAACAACAGATTTCAGTATGGCATCCATTTCTGCAAGTTTCCGGTTTTCAGCCTTGGCGATACGCTGCACCGGAATGCCGGACATCATCGCAACAATTTCTGCTACCACCTCTTCATCTACAGTCTGGCGATTTTCGTGAAGTTCCTCTTCAAACTTCAATTTAAATTCTTCGAGTTTAAGTTGAAGTGTTCGTTCCCTGTCGCGATAGCCCGCCGCAAGTTCAAAATTCTGATCTTTTACAGCCTCTAATTTTTCTACCTTTATCTTTTCGAGTTGTGCTTCTACTTCCTCCATATCCTTCGGGACAATCACATTTGAGATATGCATGCGTGCGCCTGCCTCATCCAGCGCATCAATCGCCTTATCTGGGAAAGTACGGTCTGAGATATATCGGTCGGTCAGTTTCACGCAAGCTTTAAGTGCATCCTCTGTATAGCGGACATTGTGATGTTCTTCGTAGCGTTCTTTTATATTTTCTAGGATTTGCAATGTTTCGTCCACTGTAGTGGCATCAACTATGATTTTCTGGAATCGTCGTTCAAGGGCGCCATCTTTTTCTATGCTTTTGCGGTATTCGTCGAGTGTAGTTGCCCCGATGCACTGTATTTCACCGCGTGCCAGCGCCGGTTTCAGAATATTTGCCGCGTCGAGAGTTCCCGAAGCCCCGCCTGCGCCGACGATTGTATGGATTTCGTCGAGAAAGAGTATAACATTCGGGTTTTTCTGCAATTCGCCGAGGATCAGTTTGATTCGCTCTTCAAATTGTCCGCGGTATTTCGTACCAGCCACGACTGCAGCCATATCAAGGTTTACCACGCGCTTGTCGAACAGTACACGTGATACCTTACGCTTAGCGATTCTCAATGCAAGCCCTTCGACGATCGCCGATTTACCGACTCCCGGCTCGCCTATCAACACAGGATTATTCTTCTTGCGACGGCTTAGTATCTGTACCAGACGTTGGACTTCTTTGTCTCTGCCGACCATCGGATCAAGTTTATTCTCTTCGGCAGCCCTGGTCAGGTCGGAGCCGAAGGTATCAATAACGGGGGTGTCGGTAGTTTTCGTTGTGCCGGTTGATTTTTGCGCTTCATTTTGTTTGTACGACGATATATCTTCGAGGTCGTCATCATCATCGTCGTCATTGCTGAATCCTGCTGTTGGGGTTTCTGGCAAATCTACCGTCTCTTCCGGCAATTGCAGCAGGTCTATTACTGTGTTGTATGTGATGGAGTGCCGGTTAAGCAATTTGTATGCTATAGAATCATTATCTTTTAGAATAGCGAGGAGGATATGTTCTGTATCTGTTTCGGGGCTTTTAAGGTTAAGCGACTCCAGTATACTGACCCGCAATAATTTTTCCACTTTTTTATTCACGTCGAGTTGATTTTCGGGACGGTATACTCCATTTTCCATCAATTCGCTGTCTATTTCGCGTTTCAGGTCTTCTGTTTTCCCGTTTAGCAGGTAGTTTATGATAAACGATGCTTTGCTTTTGCCGTCGCGCAGTATACCGAGCAGGATATGTTCTACGCCGACGGTACTGTTACGCAGTCTTCCGGCCTCTTCCCTGCTGAACGTCAGGACATTTTTTACTCTTTTTGAAAAGTTTTTTCTAACCATTTAATCTTAGTTTCAGGCTGCAAAGTTACAAAAATTTTTTGGATAACCGTCTTGAAAGTTTATTTTGCGCGTTAAAAATCTTTTCATATTCCGAAAATATGATTAATTTTGCACGTCGTAAACGGTAAATGTAATATGAATTTGATTGTACGTAAGGAAGCGCTTTCGGAAAATGTTTTCCGCTTGGAGGTCGATGCACCGCTGATTGCAAAATCTCGGCGGGCTGGACATTTTGTCATTGTCAAGGTTGGAAAATATGGAGAGCGTATCCCGCTCACTATTGCGGAATCCGACATTGGGCGGGGTACTATCACGCTTATCATCCAGCGTGTAGGAAAGTCTTCGGGCAAGTTATGCGACTTGAACGAGGGGGAATACATTACCGATATGGTAGGTCCGCTTGGTCGCGCTACGCACATTGAGCGGTTCGGCACGGTGTTATGCGCCTGCGGGGGAGTAGGTACAGCGCCTATGTTGCCAATTGCTCGGGCGATGAAGGAGGCTGGTAACTGGGTTGTAACGGTGCTTGCTGCGCGGACTGAGAAACTTCTTATTTTAGAGAAAGAGATAAGGGAAGTCTCCGACGAGGTTATAGTTATGACCGATGATGGTTCGTATGGTCGGAAAGGCATGGTGACTGGGGGAGTTGACGAGGTCGTCAGCCGGGAAAAGGTTGATTTATGCGTAACCATCGGTCCGGCGGTTATGATGAAGTATGTTGCCAAAGTGACGAAGGAGTTTGGAGTTCCGACAGTAGCATCGCTGAACACGATCATGGTGGACGGCACGGGAATGTGTGGGGCATGCCGCGTGACGGTAGGCGGGAAGACGCGCTTTGTATGCGTGGACGGACCGGAGTTTGACGCCCACGAAGTAGATTTCGACGAGATGATTATGAGGCTCAATACATATAAGGAATATGAATGACTACGAACTGATTGATACCGGCGGATATGAAAAGTTGGAACGTTTCGGCAAGTACGTCCTGCGTCGTCCTGAGCCTCAGGCGGTATGGGGGAAGGCGTTGCCGGAGGCGGATTGGCTGCGGTCTGCGGATGCGTGGTTCAGGAAAGGCAAAGGCAAATCCGACATTGATGGCAATGAACGCGGTCAGTGGCAGTTGCGACCCGGTATTGATGAGCAGTGGTTTGTTTCCTATAAATATAAGGATATGCACCTTCGTTTCCGCCTTGGGTTCACCGCTTTCAAGCATGTCGGCATCTTCCCGGAGCAGGCTTCTAACTGGGACTTCATATATGATAATTGCCGTAAATTGGGAGATTCGGCGAATGTCCTCAATCTTTTTGCCTATACGGGCGGCGCTTCGATGGCTGCGCGTGCGGCGGGGGCTGAGGTGACGCATGTTGATTCCGTCAAACCCGTCCTGGTATGGTCGAAGGAGAACATGTATGCGTCGCGCCTGGACAATATCCGGTGGATATGTGAAGACGCGATGAAGTTTGTTAACAGGGAAGTCCGTCGCGGGAGTCGTTACCGGGCGATCATACTTGATCCTCCGGCATACGGTCGCGGCGCGGAGGGGGAGAAATGGCAGTTGGAGGAAGATATATATGAGTTGCTGGTATCATGCAGCAAGATTGCGGACCCGGATAATTTTTTCTGCGTACTGAACCTGTATTCCATGGGATTTTCGCCCCTGGTTGCCGAAAATCTTTTAAAAGACTGTTTTTCGGGGCATACGGCGATCGAAAGTGGCGAACTGTTTCTCGAAGACCGCGCCGGTCGGAAGCTGCCTTTAAGCGTTTTTGGACGAACAAGTAAATTTTTGACGGTTAATGATTGATGATTGAAAATAATTTTATGTCAAACGCAAAATCTTCATCGGTATCCGGTCATGCAGGCTTGCAAATACAGAACCGCACTTGCGGTTTGCCCATGCGAGCTTGCAAATACAAAGCCGCGCTTGCGGTTTGCCAATGCGAGCTTGCAAATACAAAGCCGCACTTGCGGTTTGCCCGTGCGAGGCTGCAAATACAAAGCCGCACTTGCGGTTTGCTCATGCAAGCCTGCAAATACAAAGCCGCGCTTGCGGTTTGCCCGTGCGAGGCTGCAAACACAGAATCCCAGTTGGGATTTTGCCGTGCAAGCGTGCAAACACAGAATCCCACTTGGGATTCTCCCATGCGAGGCTGCAAACACAGAATCCCAGTTGGGATTTTCTCGTGCGAGGTTGCAAACACAGAATCCCACTTGGGATTTTGCCGTGCGAGGTTGCAAACACAGAATCCCACTTGGGATTCTCCTGTGCGAGCCTCCAAACTATATATATTGTCAACGGCTAAAAATTTGAGGTGAATTTTCTATAAACATTTTTTAAATATATGATACAGTACCTGAATTTATTGCAACATGTTATCACCGACGGCGTGATGAAAAATGACCGGACAGGAATCGGAACGATAAGCGTTTTCGGGTATCAGATGCGCTACAACCTTGAAGAAGGTTTTCCCGTACTGACTACCAAGAAACTGCACCTCAAGTCAATTATCCACGAACTGCTATGGTTCCTCAAGGGTGATACAAATACCGGATACCTCAACCGTAACGGGGTGAAAATATGGAACGAATGGGCGGATGCGAACGGCGAACTGGGTCCCGTCTATGGCAGGCAGTGGCGTGCATGGCGCGGATACGACGGCTCGCATATCGACCAGATCGAGGAGGTAATCGATACCATAAACACCAATCCAAATTCACGCAGAATCATGGTCAGCGCATGGAATGTCGGCGATTTGCCGGAAATGAAACTGCCGCCATGCCACTGCCTGTTCCAGTTTTACGTCACGAACGGACGGCTTTCCCTGCAACTATATCAGCGCAGTGCGGATATTTTCCTCGGCGTGCCGTTCAATATCGCATCCTACGCCCTGCTGCTCAAAATGACCGCGCAGGTAACAGGTCTCCTCGCCGGAGACTTCGTCCATACATTCGGCGATGCACATCTCTACCTAAACCACCTCGAACAGGCAAAACTCCAACTGACGCGAGAACCCCGCCCCTTGCCCGAAATAAAAATCAATCCCGACGTAAAGAATATCTTCGACTTTAAGTACGAAGACTTTGAACTCCTCGGATATGACCCGCACCCCCACATAAAAGGCGAAGTGGCTGTATAAAATAACTTATCAAAACACTAATCATTATGCTATATTATTTATTCGATTACCTTAACAAACTGGATTTCCCAGGGGCGCGGATGTTTCATTACATATCCTTCCGCTCGGCAATAGCACTCGTCCTGTCGCTCTTTATTACAACATGGATAGGTCGACGGATCATAGCACGCCTCCAACAAATGCAGATCGGCGAAACTATCCGTAACCTCGGACTGGAAGGACAGATGAGCAAAAAAGGCACGCCAACAATGGGCGGTGTCATTATCATAATCGCTATCCTTATCCCAACCCTGCTGATGGCGAAACTGCACAACACATACATAATCCTGATGCTCATCACTACCGTCTGGATGGGAAGTATAGGATTCCTCGACGACTACATCAAAGTCTTCCGCAAAAACAAGAATGGACTGAGCGGGCGATTCAAAATCTTCGGACAAATCGGGCTCGGCGTCATCGTCGGTGTAACGCTATACCTGAGCCCCAATGCGGTTATGAGGGAAAACGTGGAGGTGATAAAGAATAACGGTATAACGGAAGTAATCCACAGCCCCGAAGTAAAATCAACACAAACCACCGTCCCCTTCTTCAAAAATAACAACTTCGACTATCGTAGCCTGCTGTCATTCATGCCCAATCACCGGACTGCCGGTACATGGATACTGTTTGTACTGGTCGCGATATTTATCGTAACGGCGGTCTCCAACGGCACAAACCTGACAGACGGGCTAGACGGTCTGGCGGCGGGAAGTTCGGCGATAATAGGCGTCGCACTCGGTATCCTGGCTTATGTGTCGAGCCACCTGGAATACGCAGCATATCTTAATATAATGCACATCCCGGGATGCGAGGAACTGACGGTATTCGCAAGCGCCTTTATCGGAGCAACCATCGGTTTCCTGTGGTACAACGCCTTTCCTGCGCAGGTCTTCATGGGTGATACCGGCTCGCTGACCCTCGGCGGAATCATCGGGGTATTTGCAATAGTTATCCATAAGGAACTGCTGCTGCCGATACTCTGTGGAGTGTTCCTCGTAGAAAGCATATCGGTTATCATGCAGGTATCATATTTCAAATACACGAAACGAAAATACGGTGAAGGCAGACGGATTTTCAAAATGACGCCACTGCACCATCATTTCCAAAAGACAGGCAATGCCGGTATTGAGGCGCTGATCCAAAAACCACTCGCGCCCGTGCCCGAGTCAAAGATAGTAGTGCGATTTTGGCTGATAGGTATTATCCTTGCAGTGCTGGCAATAGCAACTCTTAAGATGAGGTAATATGGGATTAATATTCAACATAAAAGAAAGAACAAACCACGACGTGAACCTTGCAGAATTCATGCCGCTCGTGTTGCAACGAATAGTAGTGCTGGGCGGCGGCGAAAGTGGTACGGGTGCGGCAGTGCTTGCCCACAAGAAAGGATTCGACGTCTTTCTGTCGGATATGGCGGAGATAAAGCCGGAATACAGGGAGATCCTCGACCGATACGATATACATTACGAGGAAAAACAACATACCGAAGAACTGATCCTCAATGCAAACGAGGTAGTGAAAAGTCCCGGTATCCCCGACACAGCCATCGTCCGCAAACTGCGCGAACAGGGTACGCCGGTTATCTCGGAAATAGAATTTGCCGGACGATATACCTCTGCCAAGACGATCTGTATAACCGGCAGCAACGGTAAGACAACAACAACAATGCTCACTTACCATATCCTGAAAAATGCAGGGCTGAACGTCGGTCTGGCTGGGAATGTCGGCGAGAGTTTTGCACTCCAGGTGGCGGAAGCCGACCATGATTACTATGTCATAGAGTTAAGCAGTTTTCAGTTGGACGGCATGTACCGCTTCAAAGCCGATATTGCCGTCCTGCTGAATATTACACCCGACCATCTCGACCGTTACAACTACGAGTTCCAGAATTATGCAGACTCCAAAATGCGTATCCTGCAAAACCAGACTGCTGCCGATGCCTTCATCTACTGGAACGGCGACCCGGTAATCTCCCGAAACCTAAAGATACTAAACCCCGCAGTGTCGCTATACCCTTTCGATAAACAACACACCGAAGGTCTGGCGGGCTACACGGAAAACAAACAAATAATCATAGAAACAACAAAAGGAAAATTCACTATGGAAGAAGAATTAGTAGCGCTCACAGGCACCCACAACCTGTACAACACGTTAGCGGCAGGCATTGCAGCCCATCTGCTTGACATACATGACGACGATATACGCCGTTCGCTAAGTAACTTCAAGGGAGTAGAACACCGCCTTGAGAAAGTAGCCCGTGTTCGCAGCGTAGAATATATCAACGACTCGAAGGCGACCAACGTCAACTCTACCTGGTATGCCCTGGAAAGTATGAGGACTCCGGTCGTCCTGATAATCGGCGGCACCGATAAAGGTAATAATTACACGGAAATAGAATCCCTCGTCAAGAAGAAATGCCGCGCCCTCATCTGCCTCGGCATAGACAATACGAAATTGCACACATTCTTCGACGGTAAAGTACCTGCCGTCTTCGATGCCCGTTCGATGCAGGAAGCCGTCGATAAAGCCTACGAAATATCCCTCGCCGGCGATACCGTACTGCTTTCGCCCTGCTGCGCAAGTTTCGACCTCTTTGAGAACTACGAGGACAGGGGCAGGCAATTCAAAGATTGTGTTAGAAGGCTGTAAATAATCACAAACAATATAAAGACATGAACACTATCAGTAAGATCATTCGCCGCATCGCTAAACCCATTATCGGTGACAGAGAATTCTTCCTCGGCGATAAAGTCATTTGGAGCATCTTCCTACTCCTGTCCATCATATCCATAATCGAAGTTTACAGCGCATCAAGCCCGCTAACATTCAATACCAATTATTGGGTACCGATATTTCGTCACGTCCGCTACTTAGCACTCGGGTTTGTCTTCGTGCTGGTGATTGTACACAAGTTCGAACCAAAATACTTTTCCATATTTATGGCAGGTATCATCATAATCTGGATACTGCTCATCCTGACTAAGATATTTGGAAAGGAAGTCAACGAAGGACAGCGTGAAATCTTCAGAATACAACCCTCAGAATGGGCGAAACCATGCCTGATAGCATCAACCGCCTTCCTGATGATGAAATTCAAGGAAACAGGGAAAGATCTTTACTACAAACTTATCCTCTGGCTGTCCATACCGACATGCCTATTAATTGCGCCCGACAACATTTCCAACGGGATAATCATATTCGTCATAGTATGCCTAATACTGTTTATCGGGCAACTGCCGGATGATAAGATGAAAAAACTGCTAGGCACCTGTTCTGTTATCGTTATAACAATTTCAATATTCACTGCAGCTACCCCAAACGAGACACTTATGATGTCATTTAATATAGAAGTTGAAAAAACAGATACAATTAATAATAAAGAAGTTCCCCGAATAGATACAATTAAGGTGGTGCCGTTTAAGCGATTAGTTACAGTGAAGAACCGCACTTTCCGTTACTGCGGAATCCCGGAAGACTATTTTGCCGTAAAATTTTTCGGCGCAACCGTCGAAGAAAAAGCAGAAAAAGAAGATAATTCACCTCTCTCCGACAAAAACCGTCAGGTAACGATGAGTAAAGTTGCCATAGCGCGCGGCGGATTGTTCAATCTTTCCATCGGGCAAAGCCAGAGGAGTGATGACCTGTCGCAGTCGTATTCCGATTTCATATACGCCATTATTATTGAGGAGACGGGCTTGCTGGGAGGCATAGCCGTCCTCACTTTGTATATAATCCTGTTGATCAGGGCTGGTAATATCGCTCACAGGTGCAATTTCTTGTTTCCCAAACTGCTTGTAATGGGCAGTGTACTGATGATTGTCGTTCAGGCGCTGGTACATATGGCGGTCTCGGTCGATTTGATACCCGTCACAGGGCAACCTTTACCATTAATCAGTCGCGGCGTAAATTCCACGCTTGTCACATGTATATTTATCGGCATCATACTAAATGTAAGCCGGTTTGAAAACTCGGCGGACATTAAGGGAAAGAATCGGGTAAATAAGGATACTGAGGAATATGAAACAGATTACAATACGAAGTTGGCGTAACCGTCACTGAGTAATTTTCCCGTTCGCACGATACTCAAACCTTCCTCAGAACAACCGCATTATTTATGAATTAATAGGAAATCGGTTTACTCCGTTATATTTTCGTTTTAATCTAATTTATCGTATCTTTGCAGCCGGAAATTAAATAAAAAGTAATAACAATGAGAAATTTATTCAGACTCTCTATCATCTCGGCTATAATATTATCCCCATGTAGCCTGAATGCACAAGGTTCGTCGGCGGAAACACTACAGACTCTCGCCGAAAAATTCTACGCGCCAAGCGACGATTATAGACCCCATGTATGGTGGCACTGGCTCGGTAGCAATTTTCAAAAGGAAGGAATCACCAAAGACCTCGAAGCAATGAAAGAATCAGGGATCGGCGGAGCGACTATCTTCAATATCGCATCATCAGTGCAGAACTCCCACGCTCCGCTTGATAATAATCCCTGGCAACACCAGACATTCCGTAGCAACGCATACTGGGATGCAATAAGGCATACGGCTAAAGAAGCAGACAGACTCGGACTGATAATCGGTCTCCACGGTACGCCTGGATATTCTACTACCGGTGGACCGTGGATCACAGAAGAAAGGTGCATGAAAGCAGTAACAAGCAGCAAAACAGAGATCACGGGAGACGGGAAAACAGAACTGCAAGTAGCACTCGCGCGACCTGAACTGCCCGACTTCACCGGATACGACCACAGCTACACACCAGGCTATAAACCGTGGAAAGCAACGCTATACTGGGATATTGCCGTCATGGCTGTGCCGGCAAAAGAAAACATCACAGTCTCCGACATTATAGATATTTCCAAATACATGGACTCGGATAATATGCTGAAATGGATAGTCCCCGAAGGGAAATGGACGGTATACCGCTACGGATATGCACCGACAATGTCTCACCCGCATCCGCTCCCTGACGATATAATCGGGAAAGCATGGGAAGTCGATAAAATGAGCCGCGAAGATAACATATATCACTGGACACAATTACTCGAACCCCTCAAAAAACATATAGGCGAATTTTTCGGGAAATCATTCACATATATATGGGTCGACAGCTACGAGTCCGGTTACCAAAGTTGGACACCAGGATTCCGCGAAGAATTTATCAGAATAAAATCCTACGACCCCGTACCATGGCTCGCATATTATCAACAGATTACCGGTAAAGCTATTGATGTACATTTCTCTGCAATGAGAAGCCCCGTATTCTCAGCCGATGAGCCGGAACTGAAACTCTTTATCAAAGATTACAACGACGTGGTCAACCGACTATTCTTCGATAATGGCTGGCAAGTGGCTAAAGAAATGCTCCAAAAATATGGACTGAAACTATATTGGGAACCATACGGCGGACCGTTCAGCAATTACGAAGGCGCGATGCTTGCAGATATACCCGTCAATGAATTTTGGTCTAGCAGAGGTTATATCGGTAAGAACCGTCAAACCGAACGCGCTGCAGTCGAATTTAACAAGCGAATCGTAGCCGTCGAAGCGCTGACCGGACATCCATCCGTCAGCAAATACACAGAAGACCCGGCAGGATTAAAACATAATACCGATGGCGGATTTGCCGCAGGTAACAATATGTTCTTCCTTCACCATTGGGTGCACCAGCCTTTCGACGACCGATACCAACCTGGACAAGGTATGGGATGGTGGGGAACTCATTTCAGCAGACATCAGACATGGTCCAAACCCGGCAAAGCATTCTTTACATATCTCGCCAGATGCCAGATGCTACTGCAACAAGGTACACCCGTGCCTACCGATAACTACTCCGCACACAGACGTACCCCGGAAGCCGAAATATTCTTCGTCTTGAATCCGGGAGACGAAGTCGAAAAAACGTACGAATTTTCCGCTCCGGAAGGTCGGGAGCCGCAATTGTGGGATCCATACACAGGTACAGTTTTACGTACAACAAAATTCCGCCGTGAAGGCGATAAAACAGCCGTCGACCTGAACCTGTTCCCCGACCAGTCTATGATAGTAATATTCCCCAGCAACAAGGAATCACGGTACACAATCCTGCCGGAAATAGAAGTGCTAACCGAAAACGAAGAAGAAGTGCGCGGCGAATGGTACGTCACATTTCATCCGAAGTTAGACAAACAGTTCTCAAGAAAATTCAAAGAGTTGTTTGACCTCAGTAAATCAACCGACCCATCACTGAAATATTTTTCCGGTACGGCAAGATACACAAAAACCGTCTCCGTCGGGAAAAAAGATATAACCAACAACCGCCGTGTCCTGCTCGACTTGGGGAACCTGGAAGACATCGCCGAACTTGAAGTGAACGGAAAATATGCCGGAGTACTCTGGACACCACCTTACAAAACTGATATTACTAAGTATCTGAAAGCCGGCTCAAACCAAATTTCCGTCCTCGTTACCAATAACTGGGCTAACAGACTAATAGGGGATGAACAAGAACCCGCAGACTTTGAATGGGGAAATGACGAGGGTGAAAACGGTCGCGCAATAAAAGCATTTCCGGAATGGTTCCTGGAAAATAAACCACGCCCCTCTAATCGGAAAACTTTTAACATCTGGTATTACTACCGTCAAGATTCCCCTCTGCAACCGGCAGGATTATTCGGACCGGTGAAAGTAATAAAACAATCAGTCCGGTAATGAAACTCATTACTCTATACATGCTGTCATTCGCTACACTTACTCATCTCTGCGCCTTCTCCCAAATTAGCTATGGCGGGAAACCCCTGTTCGTATCCGAAAGTGTAATGCGCTCCGCATCTATGGAAGTACCAACATTTGAAATGCCCGCCCTTAACGTTGATTCTATCATTAAGGAAGACGCAACAAACAATGGTCTGCGAGGATTTAAATTTGCCCACACTTTTAATACTGAAATACGTAAGAAAACCAATTTCAAGAAAACGGTCATGCCGGATGGTACACGTGTCTGGTATGCCACCATCTTTTCTAAGGGTGCATTCTCAATAAACCTCCTACTCACAAATTTTGAGTTGCCGGAAAATGGACGCCTTTTCGTATACAGCAAGGATCATACTCACGTTATCGGTAGCTTCGACCATCGCAATAACTCTCCACAACGGATTCTACCATTGCGACCTGTTGAAGGGGACTCAATCACAGTAGAATACTCCGAACCTGCTAACGCGACGTTTGAAGGTGACTTTACTATCACTGCCGTCAATCACGACTATCGTAACATTATCAGACGTGAACCGGAAATAGATACCGCAAGTTCCTATGCCTGCATGACCGATGCACTATGTTCCGATGCTGACATCTCCTTAGTCAGATCTAATGTGCTGCTTATAATAGACGGTTCTACAGCCTGCTCCGGCGTTCTTGTCAATAATACTTCAAACAACGGTCAACCATATATACTGACAGCCGTGCATTGCCTTAACGAAAGTTTGAGCGACGGCAAGTATAAAAATAACGATTATTATACAACAAAGGCAGGAACCGTAGTTGCCTTCTTTAACTACAATCGCCCTGTGTGTGGAAGCCTGATGAAGGGGACTGAAGAAATGTCCCTCTCCGTCGCCGTTCCGCGAGCAATTATGGAACGCAAAGACATTGCGCTTATTGAGATGCAAGAAAAGCCACCCGTATGGTTTAATGCGTACTATGCCGGCTGGAACGTGAATAATACAATATCCGAAGGACCATACACAAACCTACATCACCCCTCTGCTGCTGTAACCAAGCATGGTATTACGGCAGAGAAAATTAATATGGAAACTTTTATGCCTGGAGTCTTTGATTCGGATTCCCATCTGCAAGTTCCGGCGTGGACCGAAGGTTCTACACATGCCGGCTCGTCAGGCTCTCCGCTGTTTGATCGCTATAACCGTATCATCGGTACTCTTACCGCCGGCAAGTCGGAGTGTGAAAACTCTTCGCCCAACGGCAAAGCTGACTATTTCACGGCTCTTCACAAAAGTTGGAATCCAACCGGCTACACCTCTAATCTGAAAACTTTCTTAGACCCATCTAATACCGGACTTTTGAAGATAGACGGATATGACCCAAATCTCGAAAAATCTTTGATCCGTATGACTAATATCAACCTTAAAGATGTCTCTTTGATAACAAGCAAACTAAATGATACGGATTATATTTTTGGAAAAAACAGCAGGAATGCAGGCGAGTTTGCCGAAAGTTTCTACAGCCAGGATACTATCGACATTTTAGGCGTATATCTACTAATTCCCTCCCTGCCCTCCGATAATGTTACCGACGTGGAAATCTCACTCTACTCTGGCGAAGATGTACCTGATGTATTGCTTGCAACACAATCTTTTCAGCCGAGATACACCCGATACGATACACAAAACGGAAGTTTCCCGACAGCATCGAAAAACCTTCATTCGGTTGCAACGGAATCGTTCGTACTTTTTGATGAACCTGTCTCTGTTCATGGACAGTTCTTTATTTCATACAAAACCGGCGGACATAGTCCTGCTATTTTCTGTGTCTATAATACAAAAGCCTCCGATACCCGGTGGAATACAGCATTTATCAAGACGTCCGGGGATCAGTGGATTCCTGCCTTGCAATTCGCCTCTTCTCCGCTTACAACTTCGCTTGCCGTTCAGGTTCTGGCAAGACGTAAACAAAACAGCGAACAGCCGGTTTTTGATGGTCTCAAAATTGTCTTCAACCGCGAACACCGGCAATTATACCTGACAGGTACCGAGTTTTATCCATCAAGAGTAGGGATATATTCGCTTTCGGGTACTTTGTTGGAAAAAATAGACATTGATACTGAAAATAAGCCTGTAATCCTCTCCTACAGACCGAAAGGAACAATAGCCATTGCACACGTCGAAGGGAGAAATAAGCGCTGTTCTGCAAAAATAATTTACTGAAATGCTAAATTAACGATGTTTCTTATAGATTAAATAAAATTTTCTTGTATCTTTGCAGCCCCAAACGTAACAAATTAAACAAAATAATATTAATCTTTATTTTCTGTAGTTTATGAAAAAGTTTATTCTTCATTCATTGTTTTTGGTTGCCTCAATTGGTTTATTTACGGCATGTAAATCCGGCTTAAAACCCCTCGCATCCGATTACATCAAAGCTGAACCCCAGCCTCTCGAATATGTGGCTGGCAAAGTTCCCGTAACCATCAATGCCACTTTTCCGGCAAAATGGTTCAACAAAAAAGCCACTGTGGTTGTAAAACCTGTTCTCCGCTACGAAGGTGGTGAAGCATGGGGTACTTCCTACACTTATCAAGGCGAGAAAGTTACCGGCAACGGACAGGTTATTCCGCAGAAAACCGGAGCCAATGTAACTCTCAAATCCGCATTTGATTACGTTCCCGAGATGGCATGGTCGGAGTTGTACCTGACTTTTGATGCAAAAATCGGCAAAAAGTCTGTTGCACTGCCTGACCTGAAAATCGGTGAAGGCGTGCTTTCCACAGCAGCTCTGTTCGATGCCGCATCGGAGACTCCGTCAATTTCTCCCGACAAGTTCCAGAGGATTATTAAAGAAGCGTACAACGCCGACATTAAATTCCTCATTCAGCGTGCGGAGCTTCGTTCAAGCGAACTGAAAAAAGCCGAGCTGTCGGACTGGAAAGACCTCGTTGCTAACGCAGAACAGGCGCCTAACCAGAGCGTAGATGTCGAAATATCGGCTTATGCTTCCCCTGACGGTGCTTACGATCTCAACGACCGCCTTGCAAACCAGCGCGAAAAGAACACCAACAAGTATCTTGCAAAGGAACTTAAGAAAGCAAAAGTTGATGTTCCTCTCAACGCGCGTTATACGGCGGAAGACTGGGAAGGATTCAAGGAACTCGTAGAGAAATCGAACATTCAGGACAAAAACCTGATCTTGAGCGTACTTTCCATGTACAAAGATTCCGAGCAGCGCGAACGTGAGATCAAGAACATCTCATCCGTATTCTCCGTACTTGCAGACGAAATTCTTCCGCAACTGCGTCGTTCACGCCTCACGGCAAACGTTGAAATCATCGGCAAAAGTGACGAAGAAATAAAAGCTCTTGCTGCATCAAGTCCAAAAGGATTGACGGAAGAGGAGTTGCTCTACGCTGCTACGCTCGTTAAATCAAACGCAGAAAAGCGGGCTATCTACCAGAAGGTGGCACAGCTTTACCCCAATGATTTCCGTGCATACAACAATATTGGAGTGTTCGACTATGCTGATGGCAAGATTTCACAGGCGGAGGCTAACTTCAAGAAGGCTCTTTCAATCTCTTCAAATGCACCGGAACCAAACCTTAACCTCGGCTTTGTAGCGCTGACTAAAGGTGATGTTGCATCAGCTCAGCAGTTCTTCGGCAAAGCATCCGGCGCGGAAGGTTTGAGTAATGCCCTTGGACTGGTTGCGCTGGCAAACGGAAACTACCAGAAGGCAGCGTCGTCATTTACTACGGCAAGCAACAACGCGGCTCTCGCACAACTGCTCTCGAAAGATTACAGCAAAGCGCAGACTACACTCAATGCTGTCGCAAGTCCGAACGGTACAACCTCCTATCTGAAAGCGATTATTGCAGCAAGGACTAATAACCTGAACGCTGTTGTATCGAACTTGAAACAGGCGATCAAGTTAGACTCTTCGCTGGCAAAGAAGGCATCCACGGACTTGGAATTTGTTAAGTATCTTACAAACCAGGAATTCTTAAGCATCATCCGTTGAGGATACCGGTAGCGAACCGGGTCCTGGTCTTAGACCGGGACGTGTAAATGTAAGGGGCGACTGTAAAAGGTCGCCCTTATTTATGGTTTATTGATGAGTTTTCATAAGACGGTATCTTACGCCGGCATGCAACGACAATGTATGCAGGCATGCAACGACAATGTATGCAGGCTTACAACGACAATGTATGCAGGCTTACAACGACAATGTATGCAGGCATGCAATGACAATGTATGCAGGCTTACAACGACAATGTATGCAGGCATACAACGACAATGTATGCAGGCATACAATGACAATGTGCGCCGACATTCAACGGCGACGCCTGCATATTCCCAAAGCAAACGGCGCTTTGCATATAAAGAAGACGATAACCTGTACAAAAATAATCGCCGCGCCGGAAGGGATATTCAGTAAATAAGAAAGCATCAGCCCTGTGACGCACCCCACAAAACTTATTAAGACGGAAAGCAGCATCATGCGACTCATTCTCGAGGCAAAGAGGGCGGCAGTCATCTGCGGCAGGGTCAGCAGCGACATAAGCAGCATAATCCCGACCAGCCTGATACTCGCCACAACCGTGACGGCAATAGCCAGCATCATCAGATGTTCGATCATCGAAACGTTAACGCCGCGAGTCTGTGCGTATTCACGGTCGAAGGCAGTGTAAAGTATATGCGGATAAAACAGTAATACGGCGGCGGTCAGCAATAACGCAAGGATACCGGCGAACCAGATGTCGGCGGCGGTTATTGTCAGTATGTTCCCAAAAAGATAGGCGGAGATGTTTGGAGTATAGCCCGGCGTGAGGTAGAGGAAGATAACGCCGAGCGCCATTCCGAGCGCCCAAAAGGCGGCTATTGCCGAATCTTCGCGTACGCCTTGCCTTTTCGACAGCCACTCGACGCCGAACGCCGACGCAATGGAGAATATAAGCGCCGAAATTACGGGATTAATCCCCGTATAGAAACCCAGCCCAAGCCCGCCGAAAGACGCATGGGTAATTCCGCCGCTGATAAATACTAACCGGCGGGCGACTATGTAAACACCTACAATCCCACATGCAATACAGGTAAAGAAACTGCCGAGAAGGGCGTTTTGGAAGAAAGTATAATGTAACAGATCCATTATATTAATATTTGCCGCGAAATTAATACTTTTTTCCGGTAAATAGAAAACTAATTATCTGATGAAGATGATGACCGTGGAAAATAATTACTACCTTTGCATCCTGTTTGCCAATATTAAAACTTAATCAAATCATAACAATGAGTATCTTTCAAAGGAAACCTATCAGCACTCTCATCGAAGAATCGCGGGAAGAAGGCGCGCACACGCTACGCAAAACACTTGGCGCATGGAAACTAACCGCACTCGGACTGGGTGCAATCATCGGCGCAGGCTTATTCTCTATCACCGGCATGGCTGCCGGCGCATACGCAGGACCTGCCATCACCATCTCTTTCCTGATAGCCGCTGCCGGATGCTGTTTTGCCGGGCTGTGCTACGCGGAATTTGCATCAATGCTGCCTGTCGCCGGTAGCGCGTACACCTATTCATACGCCACGCTTGGAGAATTTATCGCATGGGTAATCGGCTGGGACCTGATGCTCGAATACGCTGTGGGAGCGCTGACGGTCAGCATCAGTTTTAGCCAGTACCTGGTAAAATTCCTGGAAGGCATCAATATCCATATACCGGAAGCCTTGACGTACTGCCCTGCCGACGGCGGCATAGTAAACCTTCCCGCCGCAATCGTTATCGTCATACTAAGCCTGTTATTAATCAGCGGAACGGAAAGAAGTTCATGGGTAAACTCGTTCATCGTCATCCTCAAGATCTCAATAGTTGTGATATTCATAATGGTAGGCTGGAAGTTTATAAACACTGAAAACTATATCCCATACATCCCCGAAAATACCGGAACGTGGGGACAATTCGGCTTTAGCGGGGTAATCCGTGCGGCAGCGGTAGTCTTCTTTGCCTTTATCGGATTCGACGCAGTCAGCACCGCGGCTCAGGAAGCGAAGAATCCAAAACGCAACATGCCGATAGGGATACTCGGTTCGCTGCTGCTATGCACCATCCTTTACGTACTCTTTTCCCATGTCCTGACCGGAGTTGCGCATTATACGCTCTTCCAGGGAAAAGAATCAATCGCACCCGTCGCAATCGCAGTCGATAACATGGGCGCCGCAATGCCTGACGGCTCCATCATGCCGACATACCCATGGCTGAACAAGGCAATCATACTCGCCATCCTCGCCGGATATTCCTCCGTGATACTCGTGATGCTGCTTGGGCAAAGCCGTGTATTCTATTCAATGAGCCGCGACGGGTTACTGCCGAAAGTATTTTCCGAAGTACACACAAAATACCGTACACCATTCAAGACAAACATCCTCTTCATGATCCTTGTAGGAATCCTGGCAATGTTCGTCCCTGCGCGGATAGCAGGCGAACTAACCAGCATCGGCACGCTTTTTGCCTTCATCATCGTCTGCATCGGCGTATGGACAATGCGTCGCAGGATGCCGGACGCACCGCGTGCATTCAAAACG
Source organism: Dysgonamonadaceae bacterium (assembly GCA_031269685.1). Classification (GTDB taxonomy): domain Bacteria; phylum Bacteroidota; class Bacteroidia; order Bacteroidales; family Azobacteroidaceae; genus Azobacteroides. Next base: position 26,451 of record JAISYU010000086.1, read on the forward strand.
CCGCTCGTCCCGTTGGTACCTCTCCTTGGCATCGCGATATGCCTTTTCATGATGATCTACCTGCCCTTCGATACGTGGATCAGGCTGATACTCTGGATGATGTTCGGTCATGATATTTACGTCTTCTACGGTTCTCGCCACAGCAAATTAGGCGCTAAGACCGCATCACGCCTCCTGTCGGTCATCGGACTGTCAATCCCGCTGCTCCTCATCGGATTCGTCATCGCCAATCACACCTCTGCCGGTCACGGGAGCGATTCCTCTTTAATCTTTCCTGCGATCCTGATACTGATAGCGACATTCCACATCGTACTCTATGGAATCAGGCTACTCAAAGGAAGGAACAAATAAAGGTATGTTTTATTTCCGGTATTCTTTCCCTGCCCTCAATGCTTTGAGGTTATTTTCCACGATTGCTTCACCTTTGCGTCCGAAGATGTTACGGATACCGTTTTCAAGTTTGTCGAAACTGATACCCAGATAGGGTGATGCGGCGCCGAGGAGGACTACGTTGCTTGAACGGGCAGAGCCCAAGTCTTTTGCTATCTGTTCTACGTCGAGGATTATCTTGTTCTCTATTCTCCCGTATTCTGCCATGATGTTTTCCATTGGCGGGTAATCGGGAATGTTTTCAAAGGGTCGGCTGTTGGTGACAATCCATCCGCCGGGTTTGAGATACGGCAGGTAACGCAAAGCCTCCATCGGTTCGAGGGAGATGATGATGTCTGCCGAGGCAAGCGGTATCAGGTCAGAGGCTACGGGGCGGTCGCTGATGCGGAGGTTTGACTGTACATCGCCTCCGCGCTGGCTCATCCCGTGCACTTCCGACTGCTTCATAAAGAGTCCGTCTTCGAGGGCTGCTTCTCCTATTACGGCTGCGATTGACAGTATACCCTGTCCGCCTACGCCTGCAAGAATTATATCTGTTTTCATATTGTTACTGTTTGTTTATTCCTCACTTTCCGCGCATGAGTCTGGATACATTCACGGCAGGGGACGATGACTGAAACGCCTTTGTATTCTATTTCTTTACGTATAAGGCTCTTCATTTCCAAGAAGTTCTTTTTCAGCGGGACGATACCGTGAAGGTGTTCCGGTGCGACGCCCAGACCTTGGCAAATGGCGTGAATACGTCCTGTCCCAGCCGAATCCTGCCCGCCGGTCATGCCTGTCGTCTCGTTGTCGGAGATTATTATCAGCAGGTTGGCATCGGCGTTTACGCAGTCTAATAGTCCGGTCATGCCGGAATGGGTGAATGTGGAATCGCCTATCACGGCTACCGAAGGATAGATGCCTGCTTCTGCTGCGCCTCGCGCCATGGTGATGGACGCTCCCATGTCGATGCAGGTGTCAATGGCGCGGAAAGGCGGGAGTGCGCCGAGCGTGTAACAGCCTATGTCACTGAACACGCGAGCCGACGGATATTCTTTCAATACTTCGTTTAGCGCTTCATATACGTCACGATGTCCGCAACCCATGCAAAGGGCGGGCGGACGACGGGCGACTACTGCCGGTACCGGAGTGGCTACGACGGGCGACATTCCGAGCGCTGCGCGAACATTGTCCGGTGTCAGTTCTCCGTCGCGCGAGAGGGTTCCGTCGAGGCGTCCCCGTACTTTCGGTCCAAGTTCCAGATAACCTTTCAGTTGTTCTTCGACTATTGGGTATCCGTCTTCGAGGACGAGTATTTCCCGACATGAGCCTGCAAGTTTGAGCAGTTGTTTCTTCGGCAGCGGGTATTGGCTTATCTTCAGTACCGGATTACTAAATCCTTCGGGAAAATTCTCCTGAAGGTAATTGAAGGCTATTCCACATGCGACGATGCCTGTGTGATGCGCCTCGGCATCCGGTAATATGAGTTGATTATATTTCGAGTTCTCCGATGCTTCGAGGAATGTATCCTGTTTGTCGAGCAGGGTGCGGAATCGTCGGCGGGCAATGGCAGGCAGGAGGATATATCGGTCGCGGGAGTCATCGGCGACGTTTACGGTGTTTTGCGGGCGTTGTGCACGGGTTGCCACGCCTGCGCGGGAGTGTGCCATACGGGTAGTGATACGTACCAGGATAGGGTATCCCCATCGTTCCGAGAGGTCGAATCCTTCATAAATCATATCGTATGCTTCCTGCTGGTTTGAGGGTTCGAAGACGGGAATCATTGCGAAATTGCCGTAGTTACGGTTATCCTGTTCGTTTTGGGAGGAGTGCATTGAGGGGTCGTCGGCGGTCACTATCAACATTCCGCCGTTGATACCCGACATTGAGATGTTCATAAAACAGTCAGCGGCGACGTTCAGCCCGACATGTTTCATACATGACAGGGAGCGTTTACCGGCGTACGACATTCCGAGAGCCGTTTCCATTGCTGTTTTTTCGTTGCTGCACCATACTGCCTTCACGGGCGCCTGCGTTTTTGCGGCGTAGTTTTGGATGTATTCGGTGATTTCCGTCGAAGGAGTACCCGGATATGAATATACGCCTGACAGACCGGCATCAATTGCTGCTTGGGCTATTGCTTCGTCGCCCAGAAAAAGTTTTTTCCTCATTGCTTCTTGAGATTTTGGGCTGCAAAGGTAGTAAAAAAAGTTAAGAGTGAAGAGTTTTTATAGATAAAAGTTTACGGCAAATCCTTAC
>JAISYU010000100.1 GCA_031269685.1 Dysgonamonadaceae bacterium
AAATTATTTTCAAATGAAAAGAATCTTCTTAACTATGATCGCGCTCTTCATGTTGAGCGCAACAGGCGCGAATGCGCAATCGAAACTCAGGTATACTGATTGTGCCGGCAACTCAACCGTGATTGATGCGTATACTACCGCCGAGCGCAATAATTTGTCTAACGTCACCAACGGCACAAAGATTTTCAACACTACCACTCAGAAGGTTGAAATATGGACCGGTACGAAGTGGGTTGGCTTGCCTCCCGATGCTCCGACAGCAAATAACCAGACATTCTGTTCGAGCGCTAATCCTGTCGTATCGGATCTTGTTGCGACAGGAGATTTCGGTAATATTAAGTGGTATGACACGGAATCAGGTGTGACGGCATTAGATGCTAATGCTCCGTTGCCGACCGGTACGTATACATACTACGTCTCGCAGAGTTTTAACAGTAACGAAAGCGTAAGGGCAGCGGTTGAGGTGACGGTAATTGCGGGAAATTGCGCAATTCCTACACCGTCTCCATCTTTAGCCTGCGGCATAACGGCAAGCAACGAAGACAAAACATTTACCGCGACAGCGGATCCTAAGGCTTTTGGATACGAGTTTTTTGTAAATAATGTTTCGCAAGGACTGCAGAGTTCAAACATCAAAACCTTTGATGCGGCAAAAACAGATGTAACCGTTAAGTATTATTATCCACCTGCTTTTTTGAAGCCGAAGATGGTAGACGTTGAGGGAACTACTAGCGCGTGGTACTATGGAAGCTCCCATAGTACAACAAATGTTGATATTTCCGGCTTTAAGATGAGCGAGACAGAAGTTACTCAGGCACAATATGAGTATGTGATGGGTGATAATCCTTCTTCTTTCCGATGTGGTGGAGATGAAGATAATTCTGTGTCTGACAGACCGACTTCGGCTTTGCCTGTGGAGAATATAACTTGGTATCATGCGATAACATATTGCAACAAGTTAAGTATTCTTGAGAACAAAGAGCCGTGTTATACCGTATCAGGAGTTGATTTCTCCGGTACAGTCAACGTGCCAACAAGCAGTAATTCAAACTGGAATGCTGCAATATGTAATTTCTCCAAGAAAGGTTATCGTTTGCCGACCAGGTCTGAGTGGGAATATGCAGCAAGAGGCGGCGTAAATAAAAGGACTTATACCTATTCCGGCAGCAACAATGTTTGTCAGGTTGCCTGGTACGCAGGTAATAACGGCTCAAGTACTACTTGCGGAGCAGCCAGTAATATATCAGGCACGAAGCCTGTAAAACAGAAACTCGGCAATGATTTAGGATTATATGATATGAGCGGTAATGTATGGGAGTTGATCTGGAGCGGAAGAAGTGATCCCTTTCCTTCGGCTACTCCGAATACTACATCTACTACTTCCGGTAATCGCGTTTTTCTCGGCGGTACGTATCTCTTTAATGCCTCCACCAGCAGCGTTTTTAGTATGCAAGAGTCATCATCCCTCTATGTTCGTGCCAGGGATATCGGCATAAGGGTTGTGACGAGCCAATAGAGAGGCTCGGAGATGCTCGGCAAAGAATTAATAAGGGTGTACACAGCATGTGCGCCCTTATTAAATTATAAAGGGGGAGGGATATTACTTTGTTTATAAGCGAAAAATATATACCTTTGCACCCCGAAAACTGTTTCAAAACAATGTATGTGGAAAGCATTATTCTATTTTACAAAGAATGACAGGCATGTCCTAATAATCTTCGTGGTATTCGTAGCGGGGGTTTTTGCAGGAAAATACCTGTTTGCATCTGACGAACCAATTGAATCCGAAGAACAACACACCGGCATACAAGCCATATCTCAAGACAGTAAGACAAACGGAAACAATCCGAAACCGGTGAACAAACGGAATGACAAAGCGTATTTCAAAAAGACACCGCAGAGAAAAATGAGAACCTTCTACGTAGATACAAGTAAAACGACATCACAGTCCGGCAGATACCCGCGCCAGGAAAAACTGAAAAAAGGTTCCGTTATCGAACTCAACTCTGCCGATACCACTAAACTGAAAATGCTGCCCGGCGTCGGATCTTACTATGCTAAATGGATTGTCGAATACCGCAACCAACTCGGCGGATTCTATAGAAAAGAACAACTGCAAGATGTTTACAGAATGTACGTAGAACTGTACGAGGATATAATCCAATACCTGTATATTGACTCGACACAGATCACTCCTATCCCCATCAATACATCTTCGCTTGGCAAATTGAAATCACATCCGTACATTGATTTCTATAAAGCGAAAGCAATCGTGGATCTTCGCCAGAAGAAAGGAAAAATAAAAAATATCGGCGAACTTGAATTGCTCGAAGAATTTACAGCCGACGATTTGGAAAAGATCCGTCGCTATATTAAATTCTGACCACAGGATAACCGTGTATGTATTGAAATGGGAATTTCAATAGCGTTTTTCTATGTGCAACCTGAACAGATGCGCGACACTGAGTCTAATAGAAAAGAACACCAGCAACGCCGGCAATCAAGAGCAGCAGAATCGGGTGCAGTTTACAAAACATGATGAGGATGAAAGCAAGGATAAAAATGATAACACTCGTATAGTCAATAAAGATCTCACGGTTCATCATCATCAGGGCAGCAGAGGCAATCAGTCCGACCGTGACAAGCCTCAACCCTGAAATCGCACCGGCAACATAACGATTACCGCGAAACTTTGCATAAGCGCCCGCAATACACAGTACCAGCGCAAACGACGGCAAGCAGACGGCAAAAGTCGCTATCACAGACCCCCATACATTACCGGTAACAGTATAACCGATATAAGTTGCGGAATTGATTCCTATCGGTCCGGGAGTCATTTGAGATACCGCTACAATATCAGCAAACTCCCGATGCGTAATCCATTCGTGCTTCACGACTACCTCACTTTGAATCAGCGAAAGCATTGCATACCCGCCGCCAAAGTTGAAGAGTCCTATCTTCAGGTAAGACAAGAACAGTTGAAAGTAAAGCATATTACTTCCGTTTACCGGTAGCAGCGCCGATGAAGCTCATAAAGAGGGGATTGGGATTCGCTACCGTAGAGTTATATTCTGGATGGTATTGTGTGCCGAGATACCAGTGAAGTTGGGGGATTTCCACCACTTCTACCAGACCGGTCTGCGGATTGATACCTGTGCACTTCATGCCGTGTGATTCGAACTGCTGGCGGTATTCCTCGTTAAACTCGTACCGGTGGCGATGTCGTTCGCGTACTATATCCTTCCCGTAGGCTTTGGCGGCAAGGGAATCTTTTTGCAGTTTGCAGTCATATTCGCCGAGCCGCATAGTACCGCCCATGTTCGTCAGGTGTTTCTGCGCCTCCATCAGGTCTATGACTTTGTTTTTGGAAAGCGGGTCCATTTCGGCAGAATTGGCATCCTTCAAACCCAGCACATTGCGGGCAAATTCGATGACCATACACTGCATACCAAGGCAAACGCCGAACGTCACCATATCATGTTCACGAGTATAATTGAGGGCGATAAACTTCCCCTCTATCCCTCGTTGACCGAATCCGGGAGCGATCAGCACACCGTCGAGGTCTTTGAGGTGATCGGCTACATTGTCTACCGTGATACGTTCCGAATGAATAAGCCGCAAGTCAAGTTTCCTGTGATGGTAAGTCGCAGCCTGTAACAGTGATTCGTTGATAGACTTATACGCATCGGGCAACTCGGCGTATTTCCCAACGAGACCTATCTTCACCGATTTACGTGCGTCGCGCATATTATTAAGGAACACCTTCCACTTGTCCATCTGCAACTTCCCTTTTAGCGGCACACCCATTTTGCGGAGCACGATCTTATCCATCCCCTGTTGTGCGAGGACTATCGGCACTTCGTAAATGCTTTGCACATCGTACGACTGAATCACCGCCTTCTCGTCAACATTGCAGAACAGGGCGACTTTATGGCATATCTTTTCCGACAGTTGCTTTTCAGTTCTCAGGACAAGGATATTAGGCTGAATCCCCTGTTCTTGAAGTGTTTTGACCGAATGTTGTGTTGGTTTTGTCTTGACCTCTTTGGCGGCGGCGATATACGGCACATAAGTCAGGTGCACGCAGATGCAGTCCCGTCCGAGTTCCCAGCGCAGTTGTCGCACGCTTTCGATATATGGCAATGATTCGATGTCGCCCACCGTACCACCTATTTCGGTAATAATGAAATCATAATCACTGTTACCGAGTATTTGTACATTACGTTTGATTTCGTCGGTAATATGCGGCACGACCTGCACTGTTTTGCCCAGAAAATCGCCACGTCGTTCGCGGTCGATAACGTTTTGGTATATCCGCCCCGTAGTTATATTATTTACCGCCGTAGTCGGCACATTGAGGAATCTTTCATAATGCCCCAGGTCAAGGTCGGTTTCATGTCCGTCGGTCGTAACAAAGCATTCGCCGTGTTCGTACGGGTTAAGCGTACCGGGGTCGATATTGATGTACGGGTCGAACTTTTGGATAGTAACCCTGTAACCTCTTGCCTGCAACAGTTTACCGAGCGAAGCGGCAACGATACCTTTACCAAGCGAAGAAACTACTCCGCCCGTAACAAAAATATACCTTGTTTTCTTCATAATCAAACTTGTGTAATGAAATGTGATGCAAAGGTAGTAAAAAAAGTTAAGAGTGAAGAACTAAGAGTTAAGAATTAAGATTGAAAAGAGAAGGATTAATTCTTAACACCTGTCTCGAATATTTTACTTATCTTTGCGACGTTAAATTATTACAGTTATATGAATATGAAACTTTATACAGTCCTGTTAGTTTTTCTTTTGGCGCCTGTGTTGGCGTTCGGTTCGCCGGCAAAGCCGGGACCGGTTGTACTCATTCAGCCTGACGGTAAAACGGTGCAGGTTTACCTGCGGGGCGACGAAACCGTCCACTGGATGGAATCGCCCGAAGGTTATTCACTGCTATACGGTGAGAACGGCTTTATTGTGTATGCCGTGGACGACGGCAACGGCGGGATGATTCCGTCGGATATTGTGTACAGTGACCTTGCCCTCAGGTCGGCAACCGGAAACGGCATCCCGAAGGGACTAAGGTTCAGCGCGGGACAGATTAATATGAAACCTTCCGAAAGGAGAGAAAGGAGTCCTGAATACAGGTCCGCAAAAGCGCCCTCAAGTAATGGGAAAACCCGCGCATTGTGCGTCCTTATGCGCTTCAATGATAATAGTTTTACGAGAACCGTACAGGATTTTGACGACCTGATGAATCAACACGGTTACAGCCTGAACGGGTCAAATGGTAGCGTTTATGACTTTTACCTCGAAGATTCGTACGGGCATGTGGATATGGAGATTACGGTGATCGGTCCGTTTAGCGCCAAGTATGAGATGGAATATTACGGAAAGGATATCGGTAGCAGCGTACCGAGCGATGCCCACCCTCGCGAACTTGCCGAGGAAGCGGCTAATGCCGCCTATGACCAGTTGGGTGATGGTCTGGCTGATTTCGATAACGACGGGGACGGATATGTTGACGCTTTCCATGTTATATATGCCGGTTACGGGCAAGAGGGACACGCTCCGTCAAATACAATCTGGGCGCATGAGGCTTGGTTCTTCCGCGACCTTGTACTCGGTAAGGTGAGGATAGAGAAATACTCCTGTACGCCCGAACTGCACGGTAATTCGGGTACAGGGATCTCACATATCGGTGTTATATGCCACGAGATGGGACATATCTTCGGCGCGCCTGACTTTTATGATATAGATAACGACGAGAATGGCCAGTTCTACGGCACCGGCAACTGGGACCTGATGTCCGGCGGATCGTGGAATGGTGACGGGGATGGTGACGGGTATGGTGACGGCTTGTGCCCTGCGCATACTAACATGTACCAGAAAATCAGGAACGGATGGGTGACGCCCGAAGAACTGACCGTAACGACTACCGTTACCGGAATGGAGAATTCCGCCGAATGCCCTGTCGCCTACAAAGTCAATACACCTATTGCCGGTGAGTATTTCATCCTCGAAAACCGCCAACGTAAAGGATTCGATGCCGCATTGCCAGGCGGACAACAGGGACACGGGCTGCTGATTTACCACGTCAGCCTTACCGAATTGGATATTTATAGTAATACAGTGAATAACTCCCACCCGCAAAAAATGTATCCCGTATGCGCTTCGGCAAGCAGTAACCCCAGCTCGCTGCCTTCGTCGTACGGCCTTATCAATTCCGAAAGATGCCCTTTCCCAGGGTCGACAGGAAAGACGTCGTTTACAGACGAAACAATCCCATCGTTTACCACATGGAAAGGACAAAACGCTGACGGTATTATTACAGACATCACAGAAACGAATGGCTTAATCTCATTCAATTTCAAGTACACGAACACCGGCATTGATTCGTTACAGGTTAATGATGTGTTGGTATTCCCGAATCCAGTGAAACAGGGCAAATCTGTTACCATCAACTCCGGCAATGAATTCTCAAGCCTCGCCGTCTTCTCGGTCTCAGGAAGGCTGATAAGTGAAGAATCATTGAACAGCGGTCCTTCTTCAATGAAAATAAACTTCCCAAAAGGTGTTTACCTGCTGAAATTCTCAGGGGACAAGACTGTCGTTCGTAAACTAATCGTCAGGTAAATGAACCGGGAACTCTTCCTGTCCAGATTTGCCGGGCGGGTTAAACGTAAGAGCAAAAAGCGCCGGAAAGCAGAGAATGTCTGCATAATAAGCGTCAGGGCAGCAGATGTCAGACCGGAAGAAACGCTCGTCATTACCGGCAACAGAGATGTGCTCGGAAACTGGCAGCCGGAAGAGTCTCCGAAGATGGACGATAGCCGGTTCCCTGTGTGGACGGTGGAGATTGATGCTGCAAAACTTAGTGGAAGGGTCGAATATAAGTTCTGTACGGTTGACACGGTAACGGGAAGGCTTATCCGGTGGGAAGACGGCGAAAACCGTATTCTTTATTCTATTCCCCAAAACGGCGAAGTCGAATCAGAGCCGGAACTGCGAGTTGAACCGCTTATGCTCCGCCTTGCAGGTACTGCCGTTCCGGTATTCTCACTCCGTACCGGAAACAGTTTCGGTATAGGTGACTTCGGTGACCTTATCCCCTGTATTGACTGGTTGCACCTTACTTCGCAACGGATATTGCAACTGCTGCCGATAAACGATACTACGCTCTCTCATACCAGGATGGACTCTTATCCGTATAATGCTATCTCTGCTTTTGCCCTCAATCCGCTATACCTTAACCTGCGGAAACTCGGAAGGCTTGCCGATGCTAAAAGACGGTCGTTCTACCGGAGAAAACAAAGGGAACTGAACGCCTTGCCTGCTCTTGATTATGAACAGGTGGACTACTATAAATGGGAGTTCTTCAAGGAGATCTTTCTCCAAGACGGCAAAACAACGCTCAAGACAAGGGAATATAAAGCATTTTACGAAGATAACCGTTATTGGCTCGCTTCATACGCAAGGTTCTCTGCAAAGCGTGATGGTAATGAAAAAGCGCTTTACGGATTCCTGCAGTATCATCTCCATAAGCAACTCTCCGCAGCCGTAAACTATGCCCACGCAAAAGGTATCGCTCTTAAGGGTGATATTCCGGTCGGCGTAAACCGTGCGGGTGTGGATGCTAAAACCAACGCGGCTCTGTTTAACCTGAAATTCCAAACCGGCGCCCCTCCTGATAATTTCTCCGACGTCGGACAGAATTGGGGATTCCCTACCTGCAACTGGGAGGCTATGGAGAAACAGAATTACAGTTGGTGGAAGAAGCGCCTCGGCAAAATGTCCGAGTATTTCGACGCCTACCGTATAGACCACGTACTTGGATTCTTCAGGATATGGGAGATACCGCAAAACTACAATCTCGGACTCTTCGGCTGCTTCAATCCCGCATATCCGTATTCCGGCAAAGAAATTCTCGGTATGGGATTCCCCTTTGACCCGAAACTACATGCTACCCTCCGTAAGACCGATACTAAAGGAGAGTTTCTTTTTATTCCCGACCCACGCAAAAAAGGATTCTACCATCCCGCGATAAATGCACACCGGTCTGATGTGTACCGTAACCTGCCGGACATGATGGCGCGGGAACTCTTTGATCAACTGTTTGATGATTATTTCAACCGGCGCAACATCGAACTGTGGAAGCAGAAGGGTTTGGAAAGATTGCGGGCGCTTATTGGGGCTACCGGTATGCTTGCCTGCGGGGAAGATCTTGGAATGATTCCTTCCTGCGTACCCCATGTGATGGGCGATCTGAAGATACTTAGTCTTGAAATAGAACGGATGCCCAAACAGTACGGACGGGAGTTTACCGACTTGAAGAATCTGCCGTATCTGTCTGTCTGCACTACCTCTACTCATGATATGAATACAATCCGTCTATGGTGGAAGGAAAACCGTGAAAGTACACAACGCTATTACAGTGACGTGCTGAACTGCGAAGGCGAAGCGCCCGACGAGTGTACGGAAGAGATATGTGAACAGATCATTAGAAATCATTTGAACAGTAACTCAATGCTTGTCATCCTTCCCTTACAGGACTGGCTGTCTATAGACCGGAATATTCGCCGCACCGATGATGATGCCGAGAGAATAAATATCCCTGCCGATCCGCACCATTATTGGCGTTACCGTATGCACATCTCTTTTGAGGACTTAATAAAAGCGGAAGAACTTAACGGGAAAATAAGGCGATTGATACGGGATACGGGAAGGGTAACAGGATAAATGTTTATCATCTATCACAGTCGGCAAATAAGAAGAGGCTGTCCTTTATTGAGACAGCCTGTTTCTTACGTCTTTGCCTTTTACTTCCAGTTGCTGTCGGTAGGCAGATTGATACCATTACGTCCCGTGTAAGTTTGTTTGTTAGTAATCGGCGTACCTAAATCCGACAGTTTCTTTATGTGCGTCGTGTTTGGGTCGGCGTCGTCTTCAAATTCAGGTTCGCCGGTATTGCCTCCTTTCGCAGGAGCAAGGCAAAACATTTCGGAGAAAGCTCTGCTGACATCTTTAATGGGTCTTATTGTTGGGTCTTGGGATGTGCCGCCTTGTAATGTCTTTATCCATTTCGGGAAAATAATTTGTCCTGTAAGAGTGAGTTTTTCGTTGTAGGCGTGTGTCATGTAAAGGAAGTTCGCCAGGTTATCTATACTTTTATTATCGGCGAACCACCCCCGAAGCGAGTCAAGTTTAATGGGGGATGTGAGGTTATTGTTTTGAGAGTGTGTGTTACTAAGGAATCCCGACATGTTCGTTATCGATGTATTCTTGTTGAACCACCCCCGAAGCGAGTCAAGGTTAATGGGGGATGTGAGGCCAGTGTTGCTCCAGTGTGTAAAACCAAGGAATCCCGACATGTTCGTTATCGATGTATTCCCGTTGAACCACCCCCGAAGCGAGTCAAGTTTAATGGGGGATGTGACGCCGCTGCTGTAGTGTGTCATGTTAATGAAGTTCTCCAGGTTCGTTATCGAATTATTCCCTTTGAACCACCCCCAAAGTGAGTCAAGTTTAATGGGGGATGGGATGGCAAAGTTGTAGCTATGTGTGCAGTAAAGGAAGTACGACAGGTTCTCTATATCGTCATTCCCGTTGAACCACCCCCGAAGCGAGTCAAGTTTAATGGGGGATGCGAGGACATAGTTTTCGTAGTGTGTCATGTAAAGGAACCACGACAGGTCCGTTATCGATGTATTACCCTTGAACCACCCCCAAAGCGAGTCAAGTTTAATGGGGGATGTGAGGTTATTGTTGTGGGAGTGTGTATCGTTAAGGAATCTCGACAGATTCTTTATATTATTATTCCCGTTGAACCACCCCCGAAGCGAGTCAAGTTTAATGGGGGACGTGATGAGGGTATTGCTGGAGTGTGTATTGGAAAGGAAGTACGACAGATTCTCTATATTTTCATTCGCGTTGAACCACCCCCGAAGCGAGTCAAGTTTAATTGTGGATAGGAGATAAGCGGTGCCGCTGTGTATATTGGAAAGGAAGTACGACAGGTCCGTTATTGATGTATTCCCCTTGAACCAGTCTTTTAGCGGTTCAAGGTTGATGGGTGATTGGAAGTTCATGTTATTGTTGCCGGAGTGTGTACCGTTAAGGAATCTCGACAGGTTCGTTATCTTATCATTCTTGTTGAACCAGTCTTTTAGCGGTTCAAGTTCGATGGGGTTTACGATGGCGTAGTTGCTGGCGTGTGTACTGTTAAGGAATCCCGACAGGTTCGTTATCTTATCATTCTTGTTGAACCAGTCTTTTAGCGGTTCAAGTTCGATGGGGACTTTGAGTTTAGTATTGCCTGAGTGTGTCTTGTTAAGGAAGTACGACATATCCGTTATCTTATCATTCTTGTTGAACCAGTCTTTTAGCGGTTCAAGTTCGATGGGGTTTTCGAGGTTAGTGTTACCTTGGTGTGTAGATCGAAGGAATCCCGACAGGTTCGTTATCTTATCATTCTTGTTGAACCAGTCTTTTAGAGGTTCAAGATTGATGGGTGATTTGAAGTTAGTGTTAGTGTTGTTGGCGTGTGTACTGTCAAGGAAGTTCGACATGTATATTATCTCGTTATCCTTGTTGAACCAGTCTTTTAGCGGTTCAAGTTCGATGGGGTTTACGAGGTTAGTAGTGTTGTTGTAGTGTGTATTGTTAAGGAAGTATGACAGGTCTATTATCGTTTTATTCTCACTGAACCATCCTTGAAGCCCATTCAGATCTATGGGGGATTTGAGTTTAGTGTTGCCGTAATGTGTCTTGTTAAGGAAGTACGACAGGTCCGTTATTGATGTATTCCTGTTGAGCAATTTCTCAAGACCGCTAAGGCTGATGGGGGATAGGAGATTAGTGTTGCCTGAGTGTGTACCGTTAAGGAAGTACGACAGGTTCTCTATATTTGTATTCTCGCTGAACCATCCCAAATATGAGACAAAATCTATGGATGATGTGAGTTTAGTGTTGCCGGAGTGTGTATAGTAAAGGAAGTACGACAGGTCAGTTACTTTTTCCGGCAATTGGTACGTATCTGCAATTTTAGCGGGAGTAGTAAGGTTTGTGCAACCATAAAACATTTCGGCGAACATATAGGAAGCGCTTGTAGCGTCCTCCTCATTTGGCGCAAAAGCCAAGGTAGTGAGCGGGGCGTCTATTGATATAAGCTTCCGCTTATTGGCAGCAGCATTTGCGCCAGAAATGTTGTTGGCATGTCCGAATGCATTTCCCCAGCCTGGAGCGTCATAGTTGACCGGGGTGATGCGTATTTGATGCGTATTGTCTGTTGCCAGACCCGTAAGTTTAATGCCGGCGCTGCTACTGCTGCTTGTACCTGTTTGAGGATTGGGATCGTCCGTGTAGCCCTCGACTCCGTCAACGAAAACATTCCAGTTGTAAGTATGGTAATTATTGCCCACACGACCGGAGGTAGGTATGTAATAAGTTCCGTCCGTAGTACTGATTGTGATAAGGATCTGTTCTTTTGGACGAGGTCCTTCTGGAGGACATGTCTGTATCCAATCTGAGCCGTTCCATGTCTCGATGCACTTGGTAGTGGTGTTGAATATCTCCAAGCCTTTCGCCTTGCCGTTCTTCTCCGCCTGAAATTCCGGTTTCGCGACCATCGCGTCCCTCTGATCGGTGTTCATTTGAGGTAACCGCAATCCATTCGTACCATCGCTGATAAGTTCAAGTATCGAAAAATCATGAGGATCATTAGTCGCCCCGATTGTTACTTGCGCCTTAGCGCCTGCGCTCAGAATAACGAGCGCGATTAATGTAAAGAAGTACTTTTTCATTGTTGAAATTATTAAATGTTAGTTTATGAATAAATTTTTTCTTTTCTCTCAAGGAAAGTCTTTAAGGACTTTAAAGCCCTTAAGGACATTAAGGAATCAAACCTCTCCATGGGAGAGGTTAAAACCGGCCTCGGTGAAGGTGCGGGGAACCCACACGGTGAAGTGAGCGTAAAACAAAAAGTTGTCTGAGCGCATAGCGCGAGTTCTTTTTGTTTAGCGAACGAGCCGAGTGTGGGTCGCACCGTAACCGCAGCCTTGATTTTTTGTGTTACTTTTTTATCAAGAAAAAAGTAACGAAGAGGTCGCAGACCTGCTTTTTTATCAAGAAAAAAGTAACGAAGAGATGACTTTAAATCCATAAAAGATAATTTAGTTCTTAGTTTTTAATTCTTTTTGCAGTCTTTCAATTTCCTGACGTTGGCGTTCAACTTCCCTGATTTTTTCCTCGAATTCATCGTGATGCTGCTGGTCAAGCGCCTTGATTAGGTCTTCTGTTGTTAGCGGCATTGAGAATGTCTGCTGGTTGCCGAACAGAGGCTGGTCGTCAACGTGTTTGAGGAATGCGGCTTTAGCGATAAACTGCTTACCGTGCGAACCTTCCGGCATCCTGATGTTGTTGTGAAGATGGGTTGTCATCTGGCGGTAAACTTCTTTTTGACCCTCGATTGCGGAGAT
>JAISYU010000003.1 GCA_031269685.1 Dysgonamonadaceae bacterium
AACCTTTGACTTTGAGGTATATTCTGCAGCTCAGAAACGCTGGTTGGAGGTGAGTTCCGTATCTAATTTCGAGAGTTACCAGGCGAATCGTTTGAAGTGCCGTTATCGTAATCAGGAAAAAATCCAACTCTGCCACACTTTGAACGGCAGTGCGCTTGCTTTGCCGCGTATCGTTGCGGCGTTGCTTGAGAACAATCAGAGTGAGTCCGGGATCGTTATCCCTAAGGCGCTTGTACCTTATACAGGTTTTGAGTTAATTCGGTAGAGTTAATCAGGCAGTTCGAGTAGCATCCACTTATCTTCTGCTACGCCTTCCAGGATATTTTGCGTGCAGAGGTTCCATCCTATGAATCCTACGAATTTCCCGTTCACGTCAACATGATCGGCAGCCGGAGCGAGGGGTTCGCCTGTATCTGCATGATAGTTTTCGTGCATGCTGTCCCATTGCCGTATATCGTTCAGGAGGAGCGTCCCGACGGTACCGGCGAGCCATCTGAGTTCGTTGTCGAATCCATAGTTTTTCAGGGCTATTGAATAAAGATAGTTTGCAATGGGCCAGACTGGACCTTGCCAGTTTGAGAATGGGACAATAATGTTCTTGTTATTGTAGTCGGGATCTCTCTTTGACAGGGAACGGTATCCGTATTTTGCTTTTAGTTCTGCGGTATTGCAAAGGTATTTTCTGATCATGTCTTTCCCTTTTTCGGTTGGAGCAAGTTTCTGTACGAGTGGAATAATGCTGGAGTAGCTTACACGGCGGTAAAATTCCCCTGTTTCGCGGTCTACTGTGTAGTATATTTTGTCTTGCTCGGACCAGAGATGTTTATTTATGGAATCTTTGAGTGCGCGTGCCTTTTCTCGGAGTAGTTGATGGTCTTCGTGTTTTCCTAACTCCTTTGCGATAAGTGATTGTGCGATTATCTCTCTCAGTTGGAAGGTACTTGCATCCGGTGCGAGGAAAGAGCGATGGTCTTCTTCCCAGAAGTAGTTCATGGCTGGGTTATTGTCTGCCCCGCTTTGCATCGCATTATCCCAGAAGTAGCAGTTGTAAGTTGTATCTAACTGCGTTCGGTCGCGGTATTCGAGTACTTTCATTAGCGCTCCGTAATGCGGTTCTATCCAGCTGAAGTCGTTAAGCGCTTGCGCGGCAAAGTAAACTCCCTGTGAGAGGAAGGGTTTCATTGCGAACTTTCCGAAGATTGGTCGTGGTCCTTTCGTTGTTGCGCATCCTGATACGTAACCTGTGCTGTCGATTCCCGAGATGAGATTTAGGGACCAGTATTTGAGGTATTCGGGTTTTCCGATGCTTGCGAGGTGATTTCCGATGAAGAATCCGTCCCAGTCCCACATCTGCTTGTAGAATCCGGCAGGTATCAGGTAAGGATATTTGAGGTATCCCTCTGCCGGTTGGATAACCTTAGGTTGCAGGCGACTAAATTCGGAAACGAGTTCTGTCTTTATCTTTATCAGGGTTTCGTCTCCGAATATTTCGGCTGTTTCGTTGCTTTGCCGGTTGCAGCATGAGGAAAAAAGAATTGTCATAACGGTAATAATTGCCGGAAAATACTTTTTGTACATAGTCTTTACTGATGTTTGGTTTAAGTTTGAGGATGCAAAGGTACAAATATTTTCTTTACAAGTTATAATTAGTGATGAGTGATGAGTAATAAGTGAAGAGTGATGAGTGAAGAGTGAAGAGTGAAAAACTAAGAGTGATGAGTGAAACGCAAAAAAGAAAAGGGAGGTTAGCCATTTAGACGGACAGGTTACAAAAAAGAAAGAGGGGGTCGGAAACCCCCTCCATCTACTTAAAAACAACATCTAGCAAGTTATAAACAACAATTTGTATAATGAAAACAACAACTTATTCAATAAACACACCTACTAGCCAGTTGATATTACCCATATTCAAGGGTAAAGGTCATTTTTCAGGGGACAATAATAGACTGGACAAGAGTCCAAGGTCCTTTTTCACCCTTTTCGTTCTGCCACGCCATAGCGATATAGGCAGTTTTCCCCCTGTCTTCCGCATCGAAGCTTAGGATATGGGGACTACGGGTTGCGAGATCGCTTTGTCCAAGTCCCGTATGGTCCTTTGGAGGTTGTTCGAGCGTCGCAAACTTTACGACAGCCCCATTTACACCGTACGGACGGGCTTTGGGGGTTTTGTCGTCTGATTCGGTCAGTATCTGGTCGTGAAACTGGATACTGATTCTCATGAAGTCGTACAGCTTAAGTACAAACACGGGATGTGTCTTCGGAACTTCAACCGGCGTCTTGGTATCGTCAGGAATTGTAATCCCAAGTTTACGTTTGTCAGCGTCAGTCACATCAGGGTTGTACTTAAGATACCTGTTGACAACGTCACGAGCAGCCTTCTTAACTACATCCGCAGCCTCCTTACGCACAAGCCTGTCCACTGGACCCGCGTTGTGCTGTTCTGCTTTGTCCTGAGCTAATTGAAAAGCGGAAGATTTGTTTCGCAGGTCATCAAAGACATCTTCGGGGACTCCGAAGCGCTCTCGATTCGCTGCAATGCAATCGATGAAATTCTTTAACCAGGCAAGGAGATCTGCATACTTAGCCGGAAGATAATACTTTTTCTTTCGAGCCATAGGCAATCTAAGTTAAATTATTAAACATATATATTAACACTCTCTTTTTTCATTTTAAAAAACGGGAAATCTCCCGCGGTTTTACAATTATATAATTTACGTACGATGATTCACAGTCACCGAGCGTTGTCACGTGGTGAGACTTTCCCGAAATGCAGGTTGTGTTTGCGATCCGTGAGATTGTATTTCTGGAAATCTGAGTTATACACCTACAAAAACAAATATTTATTCACCAATATAAAAAGTAAAACATGAAAATTTTAAAAATTAATTTCGGAAACCTGCGCAACGAAGCGCACTTGCAGTTTATCAGCCTCGTGCAAAAACTGATTTCATCTAATCCGGCGATAGTTAATATCGTTGCAACTCTAATGGGCGCATTTAACTCCGCAGTCGAACTCGAACGAAAACTCGTCGATGCCGTCAAAAGCAGTCCCTACACGAAACAACTTGCCGAAATCGACCGAATCCTCGACCGAAACATCGCAGGCATGAGCGCCATTGTCGAAGGTTATCTGCATCACTACGACCCGAAAATCGTTGCCGCCGCAGAAAAAATCGAACTGCGGTTGAAGGCTTTTCGTGGCGAAATAGAAAAAAAGCCGTACGAAGAAGAATCCGCAGCGGTGAAAATTCTGCTCAACGACCTTGGCACGACGTATGCTGAGGAGGTTGAACTGCTCGGCATTGACGGATGGGTGTTTCAAATCTCGGACGCACAGACCAAGTTTGAGGAAACATTTATCCGCAGGAACGAGGAATGGGCAGACCGTCCGACGGAAAAATTGTCCGACGTCCGCAAGCATGTAGATACTCTCTATCGCAGTATGGTAGAGTTGATAGACGCTTACGGCTCGCTCAACGGATACGATGTGACCGGTGAATTTGTCCGCAGGCTGAACAGTGAAATAACTTATTTCAACGAGCACAGTCACCGTGTCAAACATGACATCGCACATTGCGAGCCGGAAGAAATTCCGAATCAGGTTTATAGCGGATACCCGATCACTCCTACTCCGCTTGTGCTTTATCCGACCAACAAGAAAACCTTACGCCTTGAACTCGGCAAAGACTATAACCTGTCTTTCAAAGATAACGTCGAGGTCGGGAACGCGCAATGCACCATTCACGGAATCGGCGCATACAAAGGCTCGAAGACAGTCACGTTTATTATCAAGAGATTTGTCTGAATTATGATTTTATCCTTAACGTCCTTTCTTCGTTACTTTTTTCTTGATAAAAAAGTAACACAAAAAATCAAGGCTGCGGTTACGGTGCGACCCACAATCGGCTCGTTTGCTAAACAAAAAGAACTCGCGCGATGCGCTCAAACAACTTTTTGTTTTACGCTCACTTCGCCGTGTGGGTTCCCCGCACCTTCACCGATGCCGGTTTTAACCTCTCCTCAGGAGAGGTTAGGTTGGTTGGGCGGAGGGGCGTTAAAGTCGTTAACGTCCTTAAGGGCTTTAAAGTCCTTACTTGAGAAAAAAGAATTAACAAAATATTTATAAACAAAATTAATTATCAAATAACAATGAAAAAGCATTTTTTTATTGCAGCAGCGCTCCTGATAATGAGCGTAGGCGTCGCTAAGGCGCAAGTAACAATCGGGGCGACAACTGATCCACATGATTTTTCGATACTCGAACTTGTCAGCAATGGCAATCTTGGGTTACGGCTTCCCCAGATGACTACCGATCAGCGGGACGCGATGGTCGCGGAACCGGAATTTCAGGCGGAGAAGAACGGCAAGGCGTGCGGTTTGCAGATATTCAACACCGACACCAAGTGCGTAGAAACCTGGAACGGCTCGAAGTGGATACAAGCATGCTTTCCAGAAGTACCTGAACAGATCCTGTTCACAATATATACTGAGGACGGAACTTACATAATACCTACCTCCGGCATGGTTGGCGCTGAAAACCATTCTTACGACTGGAACGT
>JAISYU010000006.1 GCA_031269685.1 Dysgonamonadaceae bacterium
TTTATGACTGCACAAACCTTACTACTCCCGCTAAAATTGTAGATACGTACAAATTGCTGGAAGTAACGGATCTGTCGTACTTCCTTTGTGGAACACACTGCGGCAACGTTAGTCTCGAAGACCCCATCGACCTTAGAGGTCTTGAGGGATGGTTAGACGGGAATAATAATATATTGGACATGCAAGTTTTCCTTCACCAAGCACACTACGACAACACTTCCCTCACATCACCCATTGATCTCACCCCGCTTGCGGGATGGTTCAACGCGGATCATTCGATAGATAACGTGTCGTATTTCCTTGGCTTTACACACTACAACAATACTTCCCTTGATCTTACAGGGCAAAAGATTTTCCCTGATTGGATACAGACATTAACAGAAGGTGTAACAGAGATCGAAGATGTCTCCTATGCTTTCTACCAAATGTTTTACTGTGGTTCTGCGAAAGGCGGCGATAGCGGCGAACCTACATTTGAAGACGGTAATGTGCTGTCGAGTTTAGGTACACCGAGTACTAACAAAGGAACTTACACGGGACGTACAGATATCAATACGTCGCCCAACACCAACTGGAAGTAAAAGGCAGAAATGAAAGAAAACTAAATATAATAAGGGTGTACATTTAGTACACCCTGTTGGTTTCCGTAAAAGAGATAAAATTTCATGCGTTATTGAGCAAAATAAAGATAAAAAACAAAGGCGCTCGGATATATTATTTTAAGAAAATGAACTTTTTTTCAAAAAAAAACCTCCAACCCATTGCCATTTAAAAAAAAATTAATACCTTTGCAGCCCGTTTCGTGTGAATTCTTATTGAAAACACACTGAAATGCAATGAATTTCAGGGAGGAAATGGCTCTTTCCTGAAATCGAAAAACTAAGGTTAAATAATAACAAGTTAAAAAATGAGCCAAAAAATTAGAATTAAATTGAAATCCTACGATTACAGTCTTCTGGACAAGTCCACAGATAAAATCGTAAAGACGGTCAAAGCGGCAGGAGCTGTGGTTAGTGGTCCTATCCCTCTTCCTACCCACAAACGGATCTTTACCGTTAACCGTTCAACATTCGTAAACAAAAAGTCTCGCGAACAGTTCGAACTTTCGTCTTACAAACGCCTTATCGACATATACAGTTCTACCACTAAAACTGTCGATGCATTGATGAAACTCGAATTGCCCAGCGGCGTAGAGGTAGAAATAAAAGTTTAATAAATAATTCATTGAAATGCCAGGATTAATAGGAAAAAAAATCGGAATGACATCCGTTTTCAGTGCTGAGGGTAAAAATTTGCCATGCACTGTTATCGAAGTAGGTCCTTGCGTGGTAACACAGGTGAAAACTATTGAGAAAGATGGTTATGAAGCAGTTCAGTTGGGTTTTGAGGACAAAAAAGACAAACATACAACAAAACCCGAAGCAGGACACTTCAAGAAAGCAGGCGTTACCCCAAAGAGACACTTGGTTGAGTTCAAGGGACAGGGCGACTATAAGCCCGGAGACGTGATTACTGTTGACTATTTTAACGGTGAAATCTACGTAGATGTCATTGGGACATCGAAAGGTAAGGGATACCAAGGTGTTGTAAAACGCCACGGTTTCAAAGGTGTTGGCGAAGCAACTCTCGGTCAGAGCGACCGTCAGCGTCACCCCGGTTCTATCGGAGCATGCTCATATCCCGCAAAAGTATTCAAGGGAACACGCATGGCAGGTCAGATGGGTAACGTTCGTGTTACCGTTCAAAACCTGGAAGTGATAAAGTTATTACCCGAAAACAACCTTCTTCTTGTGAAAGGTTCGATTCCGGGGGCAAAAGGTTCAATCATAGTAGTTCAGAAATAATATGGAAATCAACGTATATAATATTAAAGGAGAAGATACAGGTAAGAAGGTAACTCTCAAAGACGGCGTTTTCGGAATTGAACCTAACGACCATGTAATTTACCTCGACGTAAAGCAATATCTTGCAAACCGTCGTCAGGGAACAGCAAAATCGAAAGAAAGAAGCGAAATTTCCGGTAGCACTCGCAAACTTGGACGACAAAAAGGAGGCGGAGGCGCTCGCCACGGTGATATCAACTCGCCCGTAATGGTTGGAGGAGGACGTGTATTCGGACCTAAACCACGCGATTATGAATTTAAACTTAACAAGAAGGAAAAAGCCCTTGCCCGCAAGTCTGCACTCTCTTACAAGGTGCGCGACAATGCTATTACTGTGGTTGAAGATTTTTCTTTTGAAGTTCCTAAGACAAAAGAGTTTTTGGCTTTATCTAAAAACCTTAACCTTGCAGGGAAAAAACTTCTCGTGATATTGCCGGAAAACAACGACAATATTTTACTTTCGGTACGTAATATACCTAAAGCAAATGTAACAACTGTCAGTGAACTCAATACCTACAAAGTACTCGATGCTGCACACCTCGTGCTGCTCGAAAGTTCAGTCAGTGCAATCAATAACTTTTAATAGAAGGAGAACATAACAATGGGAATCATCATTAGACCAATTGTAACGGAAAAACAAACAGCAATTACTGATAAAAAAGAAAACCGCGTGGGTTTCCGCGTGACTCCTGACGCTAACAAGTTGCAAATAAAGGAGGCTATTCAAAACCTCTATGGAGTAACTGTTATCAAGGTAAATACTATGAACTATGACGGCAAACGTAAATCGCGCTACACCAAGTCAGGTGTCGTGAATGGTCGCGAAGCCTCGTTCAAAAAAGCAATTGTTACCTTGAAAGTAGGAGACAAAATCGACTTTTTTGCAAATGTTTAATAACAAACAATAAATGGGAATTCGTAAATTAAAGCCCACAACACCGGGGCAAAGAAACAAGATTATCGGTACATTTAGTGAAATCACTGCTAATGTACCGGAAAAATCTCTTGTTTTCGGTAAGCGTAAGTCGGGAGGTCGCAACAACGAAGGACACCGCACAATGCGCCAGATAGGAGGCGGACACAAACGTCGTTTCCGTCTTATCGATTTCAAGAGAAATAAGGATGGAGTTCCTGCAACAGTGAAGACTATCGAATACGACCCGAATCGTTCGGCTCGTGTTGCATTGTTGTACTACGCCGACGGGGAAAAAACTTATATCATTGCCCCCGACGGACTGGAAGTAAACCATAAAGTGATTTCGGGCAAGGAAGCCGCACCTGAAATTGGTAATGCTCTTCCTTTGGCAAACATTCCGCTCGGAACAGTTGTTCACAACATCGAATTACGTCCGGGACAAGGAGCGAAAATGGTTCGCTCGGCAGGAACATTCGCACAGATTGTATCACGTGAAGGTGACTATGTTATCATCAAGATGCCATCAGGCGAAACACGTAAAATACTTGCAACCTGCAAGGCTACTGTGGGAAGTGTAGGTAATTCAGACCACGCCTTGGAAAAATCAGGTAAGGCGGGACGCACTCGTTGGTTAGGTCGTCGTCCTCACGTTCGCGGCGTTGTTCAAAATCCCGTTGATCACCCGATGGGTGGCGGTGAAGGACGCGCCTCTGGAGGACATCCTCGCTCGCGAAAAGGATTATATTCTAAAGGATTGAAGACTCGTGCACCTAAAAAGCATTCTTCAAAATATATTATTGAAAGAAGAAAAAAATAACCTGATTAAAAGCGTACAAATATGAGTCGTTCATTAAAAAAAGGTCCGTATATCAATATCAAGTTGGAAAAGAAAATTCTGACTATGAACGAGACAGGCAAAAAGTCTGTCATCAAGACTTGGGCAAGAGCATCGATGATTTCGCCCGACTTTGTCGGACACACTGTCGCGGTGCACAATGGTAATAAATTCATTCCTGTTTACATCACGGAAAATATGGTAGGACATAAACTCGGCGAATTTTCGCCTACCCGCCAATTTCGCGGTCACGCAGGTAATAAAAAGAAATAAATTATGGGAGCTAGAAAAAGAATATCGGCAGAACAAAGAAAAGAAACAACTAAGAGCCAGTATTTCGCTAAACTGCGTAACGTACCGACCAGCCCTCGCAAAATGCGCCTAGTAGCAGATATGATTCGCGGTATGGAAGCGTTTCGCGCTCTTGGTGTTTTGAAATATTCAAACAAAGAGGCTTCTCAAAGAGTAGAAAAGTTGCTCCGATCAGCTATCGCCAATTGGGAAGAAAAAAACCAGCGCAAAGCAGAAGGAGGAGAACTTTACATAACAGCAATATCAGTAGATTCGGCAGGTATGTTGAAACGCCTTCGCCCTGCTCCGCAAGGACGTGGTTATCGCGTACGCAAACGCTCAAACCACGTAACATTGTTCGTAGATATAAAAAATGCTAAACAAAATTAATTATGGGACAGAAAGTAAATCCAATAAGTAATCGTTTGGGAATTATTCGTGGATGGGATTCAAATTGGTATGGTGGAAACAAGTATGGTGACACATTACTCGAAGATACCAAAATCCGCAAATACCTGAACGCACGTCTTGCTAAGGCAAGTGTATCGCGAATAGTGATTGAACGCACATTAAAACTCGTGACTATCACCATATGCACACCTCGCCCCGGTATCATCATTGGAAAAGGTGGCACTGAAGTGGACAAATTAAAAGAAGAGTTGAAAAATATTACAGACAAGGAAATCCAAATCAATATCTTTGAAGTGAAACGCCCCGAACTTGATGCAGTTATTGTTGCCAACAATATTGCCCGCCAGTTGGAAGGTAAAATGGCATATCGCCGCGCTATCAAAACAGCTATCGCTTCAACGATGCGTATGGGAGCAGAAGGTATCAAAATTCAGATTTCTGGGCGTCTGAATGGAGCAGAAATGGCACGTTCAGAAATGTATAAGGAAGGACGTACTCCTCTTCACACTCTGCGTGCAGATATTGACTACGCACTGGGAGAAGCCCTTACGAAGGTTGGATTGCTCGGCATAAAAGTTTGGATTTGTCGAGGTGAGCTCTATGGTAAATGTGACTTGGCTCCGCAATTTGCAACGACAAAAGATATCGGAATGCGTGGAGACCGTGGCGAACGTGGCGAGCGCCGTGAACGTGGAGATTATCGCGAACGCCGTGGTGGAAACCGCATAGGAAGGCATAACCAATCATCCGCAAGAGGGTAATAACTTTAAAAACGTAAAGAATTATGTTACAACCGAAAAAAACAAAATTCAGAAGGTCTCAAAAGGGTCGGATGAAAGGCAATGCCCAACGAGGAAATCAGTTGGCATTTGGTTCTTTTGGTATAAAAACACTGCAATCAAAATGGATTACCGGTCGTCAAATTGAAGCCGCCCGTGTAGCTGTAACGCGATATATGCAGCGTCAGGGACAGGTTTGGGTGAGGATTTTTCCTGACAAACCTATTACCAAAAAACCCGCAGAAGTACGTATGGGTAAAGGTAAAGGAGCTCCTGAAGGTTTTGTTGCTCCAGTTACCCCGGGAAGAATCATTTTTGAGGTAGAAGGCGTTTCGTTTGAAATAGCAAAAGAAGCACTTCGCCTTGCAGCACAGAAACTACCCGTAACTACGAAGTTTGTCGTAAGACATGATTATGATTTTAACAACGAAAATTTGTAAGCCATTATGAAAATTGCAGAAATCAGAGATTTAACAACTGGTGAGTTGAAAGAGCGTCTGGAGGTTGAAATTAAAGCCTACGAGCAGAAAAAGATAAACCACAGTATCTCTCCGCTTGACAGTCCGGCAGTTATAACTCGCTCACGTCGTGAGATTGCGCGAATGAAAACCGAACTGCGTCAACGGGAAATTAATAACAAAAAAGTAAACGAGCAATAAAATGGAAACCAGAAATTTAAGAAAAGAAAGAATCGGGGTAGTTTCTAGCAATAAGATGGAAAAGTCCATTACAGTTGCTGTGAAATGGAAAGAGAAACATCCCATTTATGGAAAATTTGTCAACAAGACGAAGAAATTTCATGCTCACGACGAAAAAAACGAATGTAACGTCGGCGATACAGTTAAAATAATGGAAACCCGTCCCTTGAGCAAAACTAAGAGATGGCGTTTAGTAGAAATCATCGAAAAGGCTAAATAATTATGATACAACAAGAATCGAGGCTTGCAGTAGCAGATAATTCCGGAGCGAAAGAAGTCCTATGTATCCGAGTGTTGGGTGGAACGCGTCGTCGTTATGCCAGCGTGGGAGACGTGATTGTAGTATCAGTCAAAAACGTTATTCCTTCGAGTGAAATTAAAAAAGGCACAGTGTCAAAGGCAATTATAGTGCGTACAAAAAAGGAGATACGTCGTCAGGATGGCAGTTATATCCGATTCGACGACAACGCCTGCGTACTGCTGAACACTGCCGGAGAAATACGCGGTAGCCGTATATTCGGTCCCGTAGCCCGCGAACTTCGCGCTGTCAATATGAAAATCGTGTCTTTGGCACCGGAAGTTTTATAACTTTTAATCGAATTACAATGGCAAAGTTAAAAATAAAAAAAGGAGATACGGTTTACGTAAACGCCGGAGAAGACAAAGGTAAGACAGGTCGCGTATTGAAAATTCTCATTGAGAAAGAGCGTGTCCTTGTGGAAGGTATCAATATGGTATCAAAATCCACAAAACCAAGTGCGAAGAATCCTCAGGGAGGATTCCAGAAGAAAGAAGCTCCCGTCCATATATCCAACCTCAACCTGCTTGACCCGAAATCAAGCAAACCGACAAGAGTTGGATTCCGCAAGGAAGGGAAGGGTAAGCAATCAGTCCGTTACTCTAAAAAATCAGGGGAGGTAATTAAATAATGGCAAAGAAAGTAAATCCCGAAAAGCCGGTAGCAACCGCAACAGAAGCGCCTGCTGTAACAACAGCAAACCTGAAGAAAGATTATCTGGAAAGGATAGTGCCTGCTCTGACAAAAGAGTTTGGATATACTTCCGTAATGCAGGTTCCGAAGCTAACAAAGATTGTCATCAATCAGGGACTTGGTGACGCTACATCGGACAAGAAAATTGTTGATGTAGCTGTTCAGGAGCTCACGTCAATCACAGGACAGAAAGCCGTAGCAACATTATCGAAGAAAGATATTTCAAACTTCAAACTACGTCGTAAGATGCCGATTGGAGCGATGGTAACGCTTCGCCGCGAACAGATGTACGAGTTCTTGGAACGACTCATTCGCATCGCATTGCCTCGTATTCGCGACTTCAAGGGTATAGAGAACAAACTTGACGGACGCGGCAACTATACGCTCGGTATTCAGGAACAAATCATTTTCCCTGAAATCAACATTGACAGCATCACAAAACTGCAGGGAATGAATATCACGTTTGTAACCACCGCTCGAACGGACGAAGAAGGTTTTGCGCTGTTACGCGGGTTTGGACTACCATTTAAGAACGCTAAAAAATAAAAGAACATGGCAAAAGAATCAATGAAAGCCCGCGAAGTAAAACGCGCCAAATTGGTTGCGAAGTATGCAGAAAAGCGTGCGCAACTGAAAAAGGAAGGTAATTACGAAGCATTACAGGCGCTGCCCAAAAATTCGTCGCCCGTTCGGTTGCACAATCGTTGCTCGATCACGGGACGTCCGAAGGGGTATGTCCGTCAGTTCGGCATTTCCCGTATACAGTTACGAGAAATGGCTTCGCAAGGATTGATACCGGGGCTGAAAAAGGCAAGCTGGTAAGCAGGATATATGTAGAACAACAATAGCGCAGAGCAGCCGGAGATGAAGTCTTCGGCTGCTCTGCGTTGATTTATACTATGTTTTATCTGCTCCGTCAGCGGAATTCACCGACTGATATCACCGGCAATTACTCCTTGTAATAAATCCTCTTCACTCTTGGCGAAACTGAGGTAAGTATTTCGTATGGGATAGTCTGCAACTGTTCGGCAAGATCATTCACTGTTATTGTGTCACCGAAGATAACGGCAACATCACCTTCCGAGCAATTACAGTCGGTAACATCAGCCATACATATATCCATGCAGATATTACCGACGAAAGGGCATCGCTTGCCGTTAATCTCTACCGCGCCATGTCCGTTTCCGAGACGGCGGTCTAATCCGTCGGCATAGCCTATTGGCATACATGCTATCCGAGAGATCCGTTTCAGCTTACCGTTACGGTTATATCCGACAGTTTCTTCCGGCTGTACTTCGCGTATTTGCAGCACTCTTGTTTTAAGTGACGCTACGGGACGCAGCACGCTATCGCTCACAGCCGAGATACCGTAAAGCCCGATGCCGAGCCGCACCATATCGAACTGCGCTTCAGGGAAGCGTTCAATACCTGCAGAATTGAGCAGATGTCTAAGGACGGGGTATTGGAGCGCCTTTTGGATAGACTCGGAGCCTTCACTGAAACGGCATATCTGTTCTCTTGTGAAATCGTCGAGTGATGGTGAATCGCTGCCCGCAAGATGGGAAAAGACTGATTTGACCGTAATACTTTCATTGTTTAGAAGATCGGTCAGCAGGGGAATATCGCTGGAGTCGAATCCCAGCCGGCTCATACCGGTATCAAGTTTGATGTGGATGGGAAAGTTCATGATTCCGCGTCTTCGGGTTTCGCGTATAACGGCGTCGAGCATCGTAAAGTTATATATTTCCGGTTCGAGGCGGTATTCAAAGAGCGTATTGAAAGCATGTTCTTCGGGATTCATCACCATGACGGGCATTGTGATACCTTCACGGCGAAGTTCGGCGCCTTCATCTGCCAATGCGACGGCAAGACAGTCAGCGCCGCGTTCCTGGAGGGTCTTTGCAAGTTCGTACGATCCCACTCCGTAACCGAAAGCCTTTACCATGCAGACTGTTTTGGTTTCCGGGCGGAGTATTGACCGGAAGTATTTCAGGTTATGGATAACGGCATCGAGGTCAACTTCAAGTACGGTACGGTGTGCTTTTTCCTCCATCTGTTCTGTGATTCGTTCAAACCGTGACCTGCGTGAGCCTTTTATCAGGATTATGGAATCCTTCAGTGTCCGCCATCGGGAGGAGTCGAGGAAACTTTCCGTAGTCGGGAAAAACTCTTTGTCCATCGTAAACAGGTTAGAGTGCGACATCAGGTTAGGTCCGATACCGATTATCCGCTCCACCTGTTTGATTCGGACAAGTTCGGCAACCTTACGGTAGAATGCGGCAGGCACCATACCCGACTGCAGAATATCGGACAGTATCAGTGTCCGTTTCAGTCTGCCGTCTGTTGAGCGTCGCGCCATGAAGTCGAGAGCGATTGAGAGTGAGTTTATGTCGGAATTGTAAGTATCATTTATCAAGACATTATTATTAAGTCCTCGGCTTACGTCGAGGCGCATCGCGACAGGATCGAGGCGCAGGAAAGCCTGGTAATCGACCGCCGGTTCCGGCAAATATCCGCAGTCTGCAAGGCATAGTATCAGGGCGAGGCAATGAATGGCATCTTCGATCGAGGCATCGTCCGTAAAAGGAATCTCGATGCAGACCTCTTTGCCGCACCGTCCTTTGATTACCGTCCGGTCTATGCCTTTATCAATGCTTTCGATGAACAGGTTTGCCGTCTGATTAGCCCTTGACCAGGAGTATGTTTTGTCTGCGAGTCCCGTTTTGCGCAGGCAATACTTTATCAGCGGGCTGTCTTCGTTATAGACTATACGTTCGGAGTTTACGAAGAGTTGCAGTTTCTCGGTACACTTTTCCTCCTGCGAAATGAAGTTCTCCTGATGAGCATCGCCCAGGGTAGTAAATACTCCGATGGTTGGTCTGATAACGGACTCTATCCTGCTCATCTCACCCGGCTTGGAAATGCCTGCCTCAAAGACCGCAATATCGTGTTGCCTGTCCATTTGCCATACGGAAAGCGGCGCTCCGGTTTGCGAATTGTACGACCTTGGGGAACGTACAACGTCTATCTTTCCGGCGAGCAGCTGATATATCCACTCCTTAACGATAGTCTTCCCGTTGCTGCCGGTTATGCCGACCACGGGGATATTAAACCTTCGCCTGTGGTAAGCGGCAAGTGACTGCAACGCATTGAGCGTATCTTCGACCCTGAGCAGGTTAGCCTCCGG
Source organism: Dysgonamonadaceae bacterium (assembly GCA_031269685.1). Classification (GTDB taxonomy): domain Bacteria; phylum Bacteroidota; class Bacteroidia; order Bacteroidales; family Azobacteroidaceae; genus Azobacteroides. Next base: position 9,992 of record JAISYU010000006.1, read on the forward strand.
CAGGCTGTCATCGGAGTCGAACCTGTGACTAACGACGAAGTTCCGTACCCCGCTCCGGTAAAGGTCTCCCACGTACCGTTGCCCGTCATTCTGTTCCGTTTTAAGGGCGAAAAACAGGCTTACAGGCGCATCCGACAGCGACCGGCTATCGGTAAGCAGTATCTTAATCTCCGCCTCACCGGACCGGATCTCGCCCTTAGCGCCGATTATTCCGGCAATCTCTGAAATAGAATAGTTCATTGCTTAGGAAATTTGCTTCGCAAAGATAATATCTTTTAATGGAAAACGGATTATATTTCCGGTAAAAATGCACTTTATCCATTCGATTAGCCTGCGGCGGCATTTTAATTGGATACGCCGGCATGCACCGTACAGGGATGCAAGGGGATAAACAGTATTTGATTCTGCAAACTTTCTTACAATACGGAGGCATTATGTAAACTCCGACGCAAGCGTCGGAGGCGTCCCGACGCAGGCGTCGGAGGAACACCTACGCAAGCGTCGGAGATTATTGTATGCAGGCATACATTGTCGTTGTAAGCAAGCATACATTGTCGTTGCATGCAAGCATACATTGTCGTTGTAAGCAAGCATACATTGTCGTTGTATGCAGGCATACATTGTCGTTGTATGCAGGCATACATTGTCGTTGCATGAAGGCATACATAATGGTTGTGTAAATTCACACTTAATTCTTAACTCGTTAACTTTTTTATTATCTTTGCAGCCGGTATTAAATAACAAAATGCAATGAAAGCAAGCGGACTTTTGCGGATTATATTGATGGCGGCGGTCGTTACCATAAGCTATTACCTGCTCAGCGAACTACGGCACGTGGGTAAAGATACGGTGCTCTATATGAGCAGCTCTACGCAGAAGTTTGTTAACCACTGGCTGGAAGAGGGACCGGTTAACCTGAAGTTCGTGATGTACGAGGATTTCCCGTCAATTGAGTTCAACTCGCTCAATGAAAGGGAGGCGTACGTGTCATATCCGCCGGGCGCCGTCGCGCCGCCATACATAGCGGCAAAAGCGCTTGGAATGAGCCATATTGACGTGCAGTTCATACAGGGGTTCATGAAATTCTGGTTCCTGTTATCGTCCATCCTTGCCTGCTTAGTCTTCTACGGGTTACTGTCGGAATGTCTGAAAACCGTGAATCGAACGGTTGCCGCCGCCTCGTCGGCTCTAATGACTGTTGCCTGGATGCTGATTCCGGTCAACCTTTTCGCAATGCGTAACCTTTACTTTGCCGACCAGTGCGTGATACCGATAGTGTTCCTGTTCATCCTCACAGAGATTTACCGTCGTCGTTTCGAGGATAAGCCGAGACTCATAAGGTGGCTGTTTAATGTTTTCCGCTTCGCGGTATCACTGTTCGGCGTGATGACGGATTATTATTTCCTCTCTGTTCTGTTCGTGGCATGGCTTATCAGGATCGTGCCGCTACTGAAAGGGAATGACGGCAGGTTAAAGCGTGTCATTTACGAGTCATGGATGTACGTGCTGCCGGTTATCATCGGCTTGGGACTGTTTGCATTACAGGTCTCGACGGTAGATAACGGCTGGACACTGCTCCTGGGCAAACTTGAACAGCGGACGTACAGCAAGTACACGTATAAAGGACATATTGAGGATGTGAATCTACTGTTCCGTTTCCTAAGGCAATATGCTTCTGCGTTCAGCCTGTACGGCGCAATATTTACGCTGATCTTTGCCGTGGTATTCGTATATAATACGTCCCTTTTCCTGAAAGGTAGAACACGAGCGGGTAACCCTTTCCCCGCCTTGTTCGGTGTGTCGCTGCTTGTCTTCGCTCCGCCGGTCATTCACTCCCTCGTCCTGCTTAACCATACTGTGAATCATGGCTTTGCGATGGTCAAGTTTACGTTCCCCTTTGTGTGCTTCGCACTCTTGCCGGTGATGTATGCGGTCAACAGATACCGCATCACATTCCTTCCGGCGATGGCGGTTATGCTCGCAGTGATGGTCGTTTCGACGCATGGTTTCAGGAGATTGCGCAGGTACAACACAATACCGAATATAACAGAACTGTCTATCGTGATCGGCGACAATTGCGGCTACAACGATGTCTGCTTCTGCTTTACGGATTCAATACCAACCAATCCGCCAATGCAACACGTTATCTCCGAAAAACAGGTCTATCCGGTGAAAAGCGAAAGGGAAATACATGAACGATTCCCCAACCTGAACGGTAACGCCAAGATATTGCTGGTCATAGAAGCAGATGGCGACTGGAAGGATGCCGAAATCAAAGCGGTCGAGGACTCTATCCGAAAGCAATCCTCGTTCCGTTTCGCAAGCGAACATTATGAGGTTTATGAAATTAAAAGAAGATGATTACAATGACAGACAATAACCAAAGCAAACAGATCAGAGTCACCCAGCCGCTGCTTCCCGACTTGGAAGAGTTTACTGCCTACCTGCGCCGGATATGGGATGACCGGTGGATTACCAACAACGGTAACTTTCATAAGGCTCTCGAAAAGGCATTGGGTGAGTATTTGCAGACGCCTTACATCAGCCTGTTTACCAACGGAACGCTGCCTCTGATAACCGCTCTCCAGGCTTTGCATATTACCGGAGAAGTGATTACCACACCATTCAGTTTTGTCGCCACCACTCACTCGCTTTGGTGGAACGGCATCAAACCTGTTTTTGCAGACATCGAACCCGCAACCTGCAACATTGACCCCGACCGTATTGAAGCCGCAATCACACCGAAAACAACCGCAATCATGCCTGTACACGTTTATGGTTATCCCTGCGATACGAAACGAATTAGCGAGATAGCCGGAAAATACGGACTGAAAGTTATTTACGACGCTGCACACACTTTTGGGGTTACCGTTGACGGCAAATCCATACTCGAAGCCGGCGACATGTCGACATTGAGTTTTCATGCAACGAAAGTATACAACACCGTTGAGGGCGGCGCCATCGTTTGCCGCGACGAACAGACCAAAGAACGCATCGACTACCTGAAAAACTTTGGCTTTGCAAATGAAACGACAGTCGTAGCCCCCGGTATCAACGGCAAAATGGACGAAATCCGTTCTGCGTTCGGTTTACTGAATCTCAAACAGGTTGACAGTGCAATCGAGCAGCGCAGGCAAATCGCCATCCAATACCGCCACGGTCTGAAAGACATTGCAGGCATACGTTTCCTGGACGATATTGCCTCGGTAAGGCACAACTACGCCTATTTCCCGATTTTTGTCAATGCCGAACAGTACGGGATGACCCGTGACGAACTTTATTTCCGCTTGCAGAAACACGGAATCTACGGCAGGCGATATTTTTACCCGCTCGTCAGTACATTTTCTCCATATCGCGGTCTTGATTCCGCCAGTCCCGGAAACCTTCCGGTGGCAGCAAGAATCGCCCGTGAAGTCATCTGTTTACCTCTCTATGCAGGACTGGAAGAATGTAATGTAAAAAGGATCACAGACTTTATCGGAAATATCTAACTCATCTTAACGTAAGATGCCTGTTACAGAGTCGGTAATAAATACGGCTGTGATTATACTTATTCCATGTGGGGTGAAATTTATCTCTGGAGAGATGAAACTTATCTCTGGAGAGATGAAACTTATCTCTGGAGAGATGAAACTTATCTCTGGAGAGATAGAAAATTATCTCTGGAGAGATAGAAATTATCTCTGGAGAGATGAAACTTATCTCTGGAGAGATAGAAATTATCTCTGGAGAGATAGAAACTTATCTCTGGAGAGATGAAACCTGTCTCTGGAGAGATAGAAATTATCTCTCCAGAGATGGCAACAGTTTATGGTTATTGCGATTAGTTTTCATTCTATTTTAAATCGTTTTATAAGACATTTCAACCGTATTTAATAGTCTCGAACGCGAAATAATTTGAAAATACGGGAAAATGCAGTACTTTTGCAGCGAAATCAATGGTTTTTTATTAATTGTTTATGATTCCTCAATTCAACTATCAAGCACCTTTCCCGATGGGAAAAGACAAGACAAAGTATTACAGATTAACCGATCAAGGCGTGTCCGTATCGGAGTTTGAAGGCAAAGAAATACTGAAAGTTTCGCCCGAAGCGCTTACCAGCCTCGCAGCAGCATGTTTCCATGACTGCTCATTCTATCTCCGTCCGGAACACCAGAAACAGGTATCCAAAATCCTTGCAGACCCCGAAGCAAGCGAGAACGACAAATATGTTGCATTAACCATGCTTAGAAATGCCGAAGTGTCCGCAAAAGGCGTCCTGCCCTTCTGTCAAGATACGGGAACGGCAACGATTATCGCAAAAAAAGGACAACAGGTATGGACCGGCGGCGGCGATGAAGAAGCCCTTTCGCTTGGCGTTTACAAGACTTATACCGAAGAAAATCTGCGTTATTCTCAGACTATTCCTATTGATATGTATGCGGAAAAAAATTCCGGTACAAACTTGCCTGCACAGATTGATATTCAGGCAACAGACGGTGAAGAATACAAATTTCTATGTATCGCAAAAGGTGGAGGATCTTCCAACAAAACCTACCTCTTCCAGGAAACAAAAGCGCTGCTCAATCCCGCATCGCTCGAAAAATTCATCGTCGAGAAAATAAAAACGCTCGGTACGGCGGCATGTCCACCATATCATATCGCGTTCGTTATAGGCGGAACCTCTGCCGATGCATGCCTCAAAACAGTAAAACTTGCATCCGCAAAGTATTACGATGATTTGCCGACCGAAGGTAACGACGGCGGACAGGCTTTCCGTGACCATATCCTGGAAGAGAAAATATTGGAAGAGACATATAAAATAGGCTTAGGCGCACAGTTTGGCGGCAAATACCTTGCTCACGACCTGCGAATAGTCCGTCTTCCAAGGCATGGTGCATCGTGTTTCGTAGGAATGGCTGTTTCATGTTCCGCCGACCGAAATATTAAGGCTAAAATCAATCGCGAAGGAGTATGGATCGAACAACTTGAAACATATCCCGCTCAATATATACCCGAAGAATACCGTAATGCGGGTGAAGGTGAAGTGATACGAATCAACCTCAACAGACCGATGAAAGAAATACTTGCCGACCTGACTAAATATCCCGTCGCAACACGGCTTTCGCTGAACGGTACAATAGTTGTCGGTCGTGATATTGCTCACGCAAAGTTGAAAGAACTGCTTGACAACGGTAAAGATTTGCCGGAATACATCAAAAATCACCCCGTTTATTATGCCGGTCCCGCCAAAACCCCGAAAGGAATGGCTTGCGGTTCAATGGGTCCGACAACGGCAGGACGTATGGACTCATACGTTGATCTTTTCCAGTCTTACGGCGGTAGTATGGTTATGCTGGCTAAAGGTAACCGTAGCCAACAAGTTACCGATGCCTGCAAAAAACATGGCGGATTCTATCTCGGCTCTATCGGCGGTCCGGCGGCAATCCTTGCGCAGGACAACATTAAGAGTATCAAATGCCTTGCATATCCCGAACTTGGAATGGAGGCTATATGGAAAATTGAAGTAGAAGATTTCCCTGCATTCATTCTTGTTGATGACAAAGGCAATGATTTTTTCAAATCACTGAAATAAATGGAGGTTATAATAGGCGCCGGGTTGACGGGACTATCTACCGCTTTCCATTTGTCAAAACAGGGGAAAAAGGTGTTGGTTCTGGAAAAGACAGGGCGTATCGGCGGACAAATTCAAACTGTCGAAAAAGACGGCTTTGTGTTTGAAACCGGACCGAACACAGGCTGCGTTTCAAACCCGGAGGTAGTGGAGCTGTTCTCTACCCTTGATAGCGACTGCAAGATGGAAATAGCCAATCCCGCCGCTGCCCGTCGGCTTATATGGAAAGACGGACGTTTTCATACGTTGCCTTCAGGTATCGTCGGCGGTATAACAACACCACTCTTTACATGGAAAGACAAGTTTGGCATACTCGGCGAACCGTTCCGCAAGAAAGGTAACAATCCCGACGAAACGGTCGGAGCATTAGCCATGCGCCGACTTGGGAAATCATTTCTCGAATATGCCGTTAATCCATTTATATCAGGAATATACGCCGGCAATCCCATGAGTTTGGTTACACGTTACGCTTTACCTAAATTATACAACATAGAACAGTCTTATGGAAGTTTTATTCGCGGCGCCATTGTCAAAATGTTTGAGCCTAAAACTGTACGCGACAGGCTTGCTACAAAAAAAGTATTTTCCGTTGATGGCGGGTTAAGCCGATTGACCGATGCGCTTGCAGATGCTATCGGACGTGAAAGAATTATTCTTTCGGTAAATTCCATAAAAATAGCGCCCGGCGAAAATGAATGGAAAATCGTTTTCACTTCGCCCGGAGGACAACAAGCCATTAAAGCGGAAAGAATAATAACAACGGTCGGCGCTCATGCCTTGCCCGAGTTGTTGCCTTTCGCGGAGAAAGAGGAGATGGATAAAATTTCCTGCTTGCGCTATGCGCCTGTAGTACAGGTTTCTATTGGTGTAAAAGACATTGGTAAAAATCTTGATTTCCGTGCTTTTGGCGGTCTTGTTCCTGCCCGTGAAAACAAAGATATACTTGGCATACTGTTTCCTGCTGCCTGTTTTAAGGGTCGTGCGCCGGAAGGCGGGATGTTGTTTTCTTTCTTTGCGGGAGGAATAAATAAACCGCACCTGACCGGACTTTCCGATACTGAGATTGAGAATCTTGCAGTCCGTGAATTTCATGAAATGCTCGGTTTCCCGTCGAATAAAGAGCCTGACTTGTTGCATATTTCCCGTCATACAAATGCAATCCCGCAATATGAAAAAGATACCGGCGTGCGGATTGATGCTGTTGAGCGTTTACAGAATCGTTTTCACAACCTTATCATTTCAGGTAATCTGCGCGACGGTATCAGCATGGCGGACAGGATACGGCAAGGGGTTTCTCTTAAATGAATTTTAAGGCAATCCACTAAATATTTTTTCTGAGGGAGGGTAGTTGAACGGAATTTTTTATACCTTTGCAATTTATTTTTTAAATCACTATTATCAAGATGGCGGTAAAGATTATCGAAGTGCAGGATTATTCAATGTTAAAGGCGTTTGTAGAATTTAATATCAAGCTCTACGAAGGGCATCCGTATCACGTACCGGGCTTGGTTATGGACGAACAGATGACGCTTGATCGTAAGAAGAATCCGGCGTTTGAGTTTTGCGAATCTATTTATTTTTTAGCATATCTTGACAACAGGATTGTCGGACGAATAGCCGGCATCATTAACCATCGAGCTAATGAGACATGGAATCAGCGTTATGCCCGTTTCAGTTTTGTAGATTTCATTGATGATGTGGAAGTTGTTGACGCTTTGTTTGGTGCGGTTGAGGGATGGGCTGTTTCTAAAGGCATGAACGGCATCCAGGGTCCGCTTGGTTTTACGGATCTTGATCATGAGGGTTTGCTTGTCTGGGGTTTTGACAGGTTAGGCACGATGGCTACTGTGTATAGTTTTCCTTATTACATGCATCACATAGAGCGACTTGGTTATAAGAAGGACCAGGACTGGCAAGAGTTTTTAGTAAAGATACCTTCTGAAATTCCTGAAAAGTACAGGCGTATTGCCGAGATAGTACTTCAGAAATACAATTTGAAGATAAAGAAATTCAAGCGGACGAGAGAGATATGGCCCTATGCCCGCCGTATTTTTGAGCTTTGGAATGAGGCATATAAACCGTTATACGGTTATTCGGCGTTGTCTAGCCGGCAGATAGATTATTATATAAAGATGTATATCCCGATGTTGCGTTTAGAGCAGATAACACTGATTGTCCGCGAATCGGACGATGCTGTAATTGGTATCGGTATTACGTTGCCCAGCCTTTCTAACGCTCTTCGGAAAGCGAAGGGTAAGTTATTGCCTTTCGGATGGTTTCATCTGTTGCGGGCGTTGTATGGGGGTAAGAAGGAGGTAGTTGATTTGTATATCATCGGCGTTCATCCCGAATATCAGAACAGGGGAGTTAATGCCTTGATGTTTTACGACTTGATACCTATCTTTAATAAAATAGGATATAAATATGCCGAGAGTAATCCGGAGCTTGAAATCAATATTAAGATGCAGTCACAGTGGGATTATTTTGAGAGGGAGCATATTAAAACCAGACGTGCTTATATTAAACACTTATGAACGAATTTAACATAAATATAGATAGTCGTGCTGTTGCCGGTTATGATGATGATAATGTCATTACCCTTGATTGGTGGGAGCACATCCGTCTTCGTCCCGGGATGTATATCGGTAAAACGGGAGATGGCTCTTCACCTGACGACGGGATTTATGTTCTTTTAAAGGAAGTCCTTGATAATGCTATTGACGAGTATATGATGGGTTTCGGCAAATCCATTAATATTGGGATTGAGGAAGGTGTTGTAACTATCCGTGACTATGGGCGTGGCATTCCTCTTGGGAGTGTTCTTGATGTATCTTCAAAAATGAACACCGGAGCAAAGTATGACAGCAAGGCTTTCAAAAAATCCGTAGGACTTAACGGAGTTGGCATTAAGGCTGTTAATGCACTGTCATCATATATGTTTGTCCAGAGTTTTCGTGATGGTGAGACTAAGGTAATAGAATATAACAAGGCAAAAATCATAGAAGATGAGCCTGTAAGGAAAACAGATGAGCCGAACGGCACGCTTGTCAAATTCATTCCCGACGAAGAGATTTTCAAAGACTTTCAATACCGCGACGAATTTATCGAACCACTGCTGAAGAACTACACATTTCTCAATTCGGGCTTGATAATCAACTGTAACGGGAAGAAATTCACTTCAAAGAACGGTCTTGAAGACCTCTTGAATGACCGTATGACATCCGAGCCGCTTTATCCTGTCATTCATCTTCAGGGAGAAGACATAGAAATAGCGATCACTCATGCCAATCAATACGGAGAAGAGTACTATTCCTTTGTAAACGGTCAGTTTACGACTCAGGGAGGGACTCATCTTTCCGCATTCAAGGAAATTGTTTCAAAAACTATTAAGGAATATTATTCCAAAAACTTTGAATATTCCGACATCCGCGCAGGAATTGTGGCAGCAGTTGCGATTAAGGTTCAGGAGCCGGTTTTCGAGTCTCAGACAAAGACCAAACTTGGTTCTAAGAACATAGTTTCCACCGATCCCGAAAGTGCTACTATTCAGAAATTCATAGGTGATTTCGTTAAAAAGGAACTTGATAACTTTTTACACCGCAATACAGACACATCTGAGGCTATGCTGAGGAAAATCCTTGAGTCGGAAAAGGAACGCAAGGCAATAGCCGGTGTTACCAAGTTAGCTCGTGAGCGAGCAAAGAAATCGAGCATCAACAATAAGAAATTGACCGACTGTCGCCTTCATTACAGTGATACTAAGGGCGAAGGTCTTGAGGAGACATCAATTTTCATTACGGAAGGAAATTCGGCGAGCGGTTCTATAGAAAAAAGTCGTAACGCTAACTACCAGGCGGTTTTCAGTCTTCGCGGCAAACCTTTGAATACATACGGGGAGACCAAGCAGATTGTCTATAAGAACGAGGAATTTAACCTGTTGCAAGCCGCGCTCAACATAGAGGATGGTCTTGACGGTCTGCGTTATAACAAAATTATTATTGCAACCGACGCTGATGTTGACGGGATGCACATTCGCCTTCTGATTATTACATTTTTCCTGCAATTTTTCCCTGATTTAATAAAGAACAACCACGTTTACATCCTTCAAACCCCTCTTTTCCGCGTCCGCAATAAAAAAGAAACTCGGTACTGCTACACTGAAGAGGAGCGCATTGATGCTATTTCGACTCTTGGTCCGAATCCCGAAATAACTCGTTTCAAAGGACTTGGAGAGATTTCGCCATCTGAGTTCAAGCATTTCATTGGAGAGAACATACGCCTCGATCCTTTAACGATGCGCAAGGAAGACGCTGTGAAAGACATGCTTGACTTTTATATGGGTAAAAACACTATGGAGCGCCAGCAGTTTATAATCAACAATTTAATAATAGAAGAAGATGTATAAGCGGGCAATATTCCCCGGCACGTTTGACCCGTTCACGTTAGGGCATCTTTCGCTTGTTGAGCGCGGTTTGTTGCTTTTTGACGAGATAATTATCGCGATCGGCGTCAATCCGGACAAAAGAACCATGTTTTCGCCGGATGAGCGCCTGGAGATGATTTCGAGGGTCTTGGCTAAGGAGAGCAGGATAAGAGTCTGTTCATACGAGGGCTTGACGATAGACCTTGCGGAGAAGGAAAATGCGGGGTTTATACTGCGAGGCATCCGCACGGCATCCGATTTCGACTACGAGAGAACGGTTGCGAAAGCCAATCGCAAACTGTCGGGCATAGAAACAGTTATACTTTTTGCCGAGCCGGAAAGGGAACACATCAGTTCATCCGTTGTCCGCGAGTTGCTTTCGTGGAAAAAGCCTGTTGATGACTTTGTGCCTGCCGGAATGTTTGAGGCAACAATAACAGACTGAATAAGGGATGCAATCTATAAGAAAAAGGGCTAACGTTTTATTAACCGTTAGCCCTCGTTCGTTGGGATTACTATTCAGGATTAGTATCTATTCCTGCTGTAGTCACCGCCGCCGCGATGTCCGCCACCGCCACGATTTCCGCCGCCGTTAAAATCACGTCTGGGACGTTCTTCTTTTGGACGGGCTTCGGAAATAGACAACTGACGACCGTCAAGTTCTGCGCCATTGAGTTCATCAATAGCACGCTGAGCGGCTTTTTCGTCCTCAATTTCTACAAATCCGTAACCTTTTGACCTGCCTGTGAAGCGGTCTGTAATAACTCTTGCTGAAGAGATTGTTCCGTACTCTTCAAAAATCTGTGCTAAATCGGCGTCGTTTTTCTGGAAACTCAAGCCTGCAACAAAAATGTTCATTGAAATAATGAAATAAAATTAATAAATTAAAACAGCATTGAGGATTATCGCAGGATTAAGTTAGAAACGAATGTGAACCCGAAAAAAGAAATAAAACTGTTATAAAAGAACTCAAATGTGAGCGCAAAGGTAATTCTAAAAAATGGAAAAACCAACATTTTTACAAAAAAAACAGAAAAAAAGCCCCTTAAGTGGCTAAAACTCCCAATTTTTCATCTTTTTCATAAGAAGATAATCGGTCATATTTAGTTTGAGAGGCACGAGTGCAGCGTAATTATTTTGGAATGCCCAGATGTCTGTTTGGTTATTTTGCGGTTCGTTATCAAACAATTCTCCGGTTAGCCAGTATTCCGTAGAACCATTTTCGGAGGTTCGTTTCTCTACTTCTTTTATCCATTTGGTATCGGTTTGGGAGCAGATTTTCAAACCTTTTACATGAGGAGTATCCGGTATGTTGAGATTAAGTCCGACGCCTTTCGGTATCCCTTCCTCAAGGATTTTTCCGGCAACATTAAGGGCATAGGAGCACGACTGAGTAAAATCGGCATCAGGGTCATTACTGCAGAGGGAGACTGCGAGCGAGGGAATGTCCGCGAGCGTTCCTTCAAACATTGCGCCCACCGTAGCCGAATAAAATATGCAGCAAGCCGAATTAATCCCGTGATTGATACCGGAAATAAGGATGTCGAGTTTATGTCCCTTGCTTATCTCGTGATATGCAAGTTTTACACAATCGACCGGCGTACCTGAAGAGGCATACATTGTCAAGCCGGGCTCTTTTCTCAGCAGTTTACAGGTGATCGGTTTTGTGAAAGTGAACGATCCCGACATTCCAGAGCGAGGACCGTCCGGTGCAACGACGAGAATTTCGCCTAACGTCCTGACCGCATCTATCAGGCAGTTGATACCTTTCGCTGTTATCCCGTCATCGTTGGTGATAAGGATAAGGGGTTTGTTTGCACTCATAAAAGCAATTATATTTGGAAAAAACAGGATTGACGGCGTCACGGATTACTTCTGAGCACCGTATAACGGAGAATCAGTTCGATAAGGAAACATAGAAAGGCGAGCAGTGCGAAGATTGCGAACTGCTCGTACTTTTCGCTGAATTCCTGGACGTTCATTTTAGTCTTCTCCAATTTATCTATTTCCTGGTAAATATTTTTCAGCGCCGCGTTATTATCCGCACGGAAATACAACCCGCCGGTAGTCTGAGCAATTTGCGTCAGCGACTGCTCGTCGATTTCGACAGGCACATTAACTATTCTCGTCCCTGTCGGAGTTGGGTATGGATAAGGCGCTTCGCCTTTTGTACCCACGCCGATCGTATATACACGGATATTAAATTCACGGGCAATCTCCGACGCCGTAACAGGAGCGATCTCCCCGGCGTTATTAGTCCCGTCCGTAAGCAGGATAATCACCTTAGACTTGGCGTCACTGTCTTTCAGCCTGCTTATTGCCGTTGCCAATCCATGTCCGATCGCCGTACCGTCGGTTATAATCCCCGTCTTAACTTCTTTAAGCAGGTTCAGGAGCACTGCATGGTCGGTCGTCAGCGGGCACTGTGTAAAGCTTTCGCGAGCAAAGACTACCAGACTTATATTATCCGTCGGGCGACCGTTTATAAAAGAAGCTGCGACATCTTTTGCCGCTTCCAGCCGGTTAGGTTTCAGGTCCATTGCGAGCATTGAGGTAGAAATATCAATACTCATAACAATATCAATACCTTCCGTAGTCTGTTTATTCCAGCTATCGGTCGTTTGCGGGCGTGCCATCGCTATCACAAGCAATGTAAAAGCAAGGAAACGGAATACGAATGGTGCATGAATGATACGATTCCTGAATGAATCGGGTGCACGACCGAATCCATCGAGTGACGAAAGGCGAAGACTCGCCTTAGCCTTGCGGAATTTCGTGACATACCACGCTGTCATCGGTATAAGCAGCAGTAGCAGAAAGAAAGATAGCGGATTTGCAAAAGTCATAAGATATAAAAATTAATTATCTATAACAGCCGGTCTCATTGAGACCGTTTTTTCGGGCGCAAAGTTAGTAATTAAAATGGAGAATAGAAAAAACATCTTCGTTCCCGCTGAAAAATGTTTTTGTAACTCAAAAATAATGTATAATTTTGCAGCCGTTATGAAAGAGGAAGTAACACATCTAATTAAGAAACATGCGTGTACGCGCGTATGTGATATGCAATATAATATATTTACGAATATGCCGCCCACTCCTGCAAATATTCATATATGTAGTGTTGCGGGCAATTTTTTACTTGAATATATGCCAAACTTGAAAAAAACGGCTGCAAACTTACATGATATAATTTCTATTTCATGTGATATAACTTTGAAATCATGTCATTTCATTTCTATTTCACATGATATAAAGAACAAAATAACGGGGATTCATTCCAAAATCACATGGTTTCACTTTGAAATCATGTCATTTCATTCCTATTTCACAAGATTTCAGAGACCAAAATCATGTGATTTCATTTCTATTTCACATGATTTCATTTCCATTTCACATGAAATGATTCCTATTTCATGTGTCAGCGCGAAGAAATTATACGTAAAAAATCCAAGTTCAATAATATTAATCTAAAAATTAACAGTAATTATGAAGAAACTAACAGCAATCGCAACCCTTACAGCCGGAATTGTTTCCGGTATAGCAGACAGAATTAAGATGTTTATCAAAAAATTAACTCCTAATTTTATCCTTTTTATATATAGAAAATATAATGGGGCAGATGCAAAAGAAAAAAGGAGAATAAAAAGGCTGGAAAAGAGAATTATCAATTATTTGGAGAATGTTTCCAGTGATAAAATGACGGATGAAGTGCGGGAAGTGCTTGATTATTGGAAACAAAGACACTCACTAAGTATTTTTCCTTATTCTTATGAACAAAAATATGATCCGGAAAATGTGGCTGTTTACAGGGATAATGAGAGGGATTTGTGTTACGTACTACATGATGGTAAGCGGCTGTATTTCAAAAAAGAATGGAATGAAAGATGTATAAAGAAATATTACTATAAACTTTTAGCTGAACAGGATGCTGAGTCTCCTCACAGGTATGAAACTTCCGGTTTTCATGTTAAGGACGGGGATGTGGTCGTGGATGCAGGTGTCGCAGAGGGAAATTTTGCGCTTTCCGTAATAGAAAAAGTTAAAAAGATATATTTGTTTGAAGTGGACGAAGAATGGATAGAGGTGTTGAAAGTAACTTTTGAGCCTTGGATGGATAAGGTGGTAATCATAAATAAATATGTTTCCGATAATGATGAAAATAATTGTGTTACATTGGATTCTCTTTTAGGAAATGAAAGAATTGATTTCATAAAAGCAGACATCGAAGGGGCGGAAATACAACTCTGTCTGGGTGCAAAAGCAATTTTCGTATTATGTACCTATCATAGACATGATGATGCTAAAACGCTTGAAAAAATATTGACTGAGAAAGGATTTAATACGGAGTTTTCAAGAGGTTATATGATCTTTATGTATGAAATGTATGACAAACTAAAACCGCCATATTTGAGAAGGGGACTAATCAGGGCGGTGAAAAACACTGATAAATACGAGGCAAAGGAAGGATAGCGAGGCTAAAAGTTTTTGCCGATTCAAATAAAAACAATACCTTTGCGCCTCCAAACAGATATGAATCAGGTAATTTTCCTTACGACAGTCTTCATCACCTACGTTTTAATAAACTTCTATATTTTTAGAAAGGGATGGATAGCGCTTAAAGCGGCGCCAATCAGGGTAATCTATACTGCCGGATTCTTACTCTGCTGGCTCGCTTTTCCGGTTGCGATGCTGGGAAGGGATGTTTTCCCGCTCGTGATACTGAAACCACTGTATTTTACAGGGACTTCATGGATAGGTATTTCTTTGTATCTGCTGATAATCTTCACATTCAGTGACGCGATTCTTATTAAAAGGCTTAGACGATTCAAGAACATAAGGATACAGGTCGCCGGCGCTTATATAATCTCTATTTGCATCGCAATGTACGGCTACTTAAAGTTTATAAACCCGACAGTCATTGAACAGGAAATAGTTATCAATAAGCCGGCAACACACAGGGCACTGAGAATCGTTGGCGTCAGCGACCTGCATCTCGGTATCGGCATCGGCAAGGAACGACTGAAATGCTACGTCAGGCTCATCAATGAGCAAAAGCCGGACATTGTGCTGATAGCGGGTGATTTGGTTGATAATACAATCCGCCCCCTCGAAGAAGAACGTATGTATGAAGAACTGAGGCTGATTGACGCCCCGATGGGTGTTTACGCCTGCACCGGGAATCATGAATATATGGGTAGCGGGATGGAAAAATGCAGGGAGTTTTTCAATAAGGCGGACATCATTCTCCTCGAAGACAGCGTGACACTGATAGACAGCGCCTTGTGGATCATTTGCAGGGATGATATAAAGGGTAATCCGAACCGTAAACCACTTGATAGCCTCCTGAGAAAGACAGACGCTTCAATGCCTCTGATTCTCCTTGATCACGAGCCGAATCGCATCGAGGAAGCCCACAGTTGCGGCATCGACTTGCTGTTTTCGGGACATACACATAACGGTCAGATGTTTCCGGGAAATATTATCTCGTCCATGATTTTTGAAATCCCGCACGGATATGCAAAACGCGGCACCATGCACTGTTTCGTTTCCTCCGGGCTTGGGATATGGGGTCCGCTGTTCCGTATTGGTACGGAGTCGGACATGGTAGTTTTCAACATGAGATTTTCAGAGCCATGAAACATGACGACCGGCACAAAAGAGTGAACGTTGTGTACTCAACCAATCCCGACTTTCATTATGATACGGGCGAATCCGACGCACCGGAAACTCTCCCCAATGACCGGCAGAACTTGCGGGTATCGCTTGACAAGCGAAATCGCGGAGGTAAACAGGTGACGCTCATTACCGGATTTGTCGGAAACGAGGACGATCTGCAATCTCTCTGTAAGTTATTGAAAACTAAGTGCGGTGTTGGCGGTTCGGCGAAGGATAACGAAATAATTATCCAGGGTGACGTCAGGAGTAAGGTCGTAATCCTGCTCAACAAGGAAGGCTACACCAAGGTTAAGGTCATTTAATATTATATTCATCTTATAAACAAACAAGGGTGCACGCAATGTGCACCCTTGTTTATCATCACCTTTTTGCCGGTGGTTAGCGTTTAATGTTTGATGAATTTCTTTACGCTTGTCTGTCCGTTTTGGGTTATCTTTAGAAGATATATGCCGGTAGATAGCGAAGAATTATTGATTGATTGCAGCGTCGCACCGGTTTTTTTGAGCAGTGAACGTCCATTGAGGTCAATGACTTCTATTATGTCAATGCTTTCTCCTGTTGTTATTTTGTCGATACCGGTAGCAGTTGCAAGAATCCGGTAAGGATTGCCGGGCACGCCGTGAATAGCGTCTGAGACAAACAAAAGCGGAGCGGCTACTTGATACTCTGCACCTGTTACATGATCATAAATTCTCAGGCTTATCTCTTCGTTGCTGTTACCGTATATCACTAAGAAGCCCATGGTAGATCTTCCGGCGATTGTCGGAATATTCCTTAACAGCGTTGCACCTCTACATTCATCTCCACAGAAAGCGCCTATTTCGATATTGCCCGACAATTCCACATCGTCTAAGACAACGACCGAAGTCACCGTCATATTGTTTGGATATTTGTGTGTCGCGGCGGTCCACTGTCTGTCGGGAGTTGCCGCCGGACTGCCGTACATTGGTGGTGCATTTTGCGGGGCAGGTTCGGAATATGTAAGCGTTTGCGGTGCGGCATTACCGGAATAATATTTGTATCCGTTGCCGGGAAGTAATGAAGAGAGGCTGCCTGTCCATCCCTGTTCGGTATATACGCTGTAATCCGAGTAAGATTTTATCTGGTCGTCGATTTGCGGATTTAATCCTGCGAGGGCTTCGCTTATCGTCGAGGCGTCGC
>JAISYU010000123.1 GCA_031269685.1 Dysgonamonadaceae bacterium
GGCTCCAGACCGGCCAGCTCTATCATGCGACGCGCCAATGCGGCTATCTTTACCGGTTCGCCCATGTCGAAAATGAATATCTCATTTCCTTTGCCCATACAGGCGGCTTCCAATACCAAACGGCAGGCTTCGGGAATGGTCATGAAGTAACGGATGATGTCGGGATGCGTCACCGTCAGCGGACCGCCCTTGGCTAACTGTTCGCGAAAACGGGGAAGGACCGACCCGTTGCTCCCCAATACGTTGCCGAAGCGGGTCGTGATGAACCGTGTCTGACCATCGTGCTCCCCGTGGCTGATGGACAGACCGAGACTTTGTACGTATATCTCCGCCAAACGCTTGGAGGCACCCATCACATTGGTGGGATTCACCGCTTTGTCGGTCGATATCATCACAAACTTCTCCACGCCGTAGGCAACCGCCAGATCCGACGTGGCAATCGTACCGAACACATTGGTATGCACCGCTTCGCAGGGGTTTTCTTCCATCAATGGAACATGTTTGTAGGCGGCGGCGTGAAAAACGATGCGGGGATGGAAACGTTCAAAGACACTCCGCAACCGCTCGCGATTCCGTACATCGCCCAGGATGGGGTGAAGAACAACGTCCGGCCAGCTCTCTTCCAACTCTAAGCGTAGATTGTGCACAGGAGTCTCGGCGCTGTCGAACAGAATTAATTTCTTCAAACCAAAATGACACAACTGCCGGCACAGTTCGCTGCCTATCGAACCGGCTGCTCCCGTCACTAAGACCACTTTGTCTTTCAACGAATGAGAGATTTCAGTCATGTTGATCTTTATCTCCTCCCGTTCCAGCAAATCTTCGATCCTCACCTCCGGCAGATTATGATAATTGATACGACCGTCCTTCAACTCATCCGGGGCGGGGAGTATCAACATGCGTATTTTGCGTTTCTCGCAATAACGAACCAGGCGGTCGCTCTCGGCCTTTACATCCGTATAGTCGGCAAAAAGAACCGCCTTGATCGCTTGGCGATGGACTAACTTATCAAACGACGCCTGGTCGCAGACCGGGTAAACCGTATAATTACCCATACGCATACGCCGGCCCACACCGGGGCGTATAAAGCCCGCAATGCGATAGTTCTGCTCCATATTGCGCAACAGTGAATACAAGCCGGAAGAAGCATGAAGATCCGTATCCAGAATCAGCAGATTCTCTTTATAGGACGAAGCACGGTTGTTATTTATCAGATAGTGGTACACCGTAATCAACATCACGCGAACCACCACCAAGCCGAAAAAGGTGAAGAAGATATCCACAACAGATTCGACAAACAATAAGCGCCGTTCCTCAATACCCAGAAGAAAGTATACGTTCAGCAGCAGCAACGCCATCTTAAACAAAGAAGCGACACCGATACGTCCGGCCTCGGTAAAGGTCGAATGGCGAATAACGCCCTTGTATAACTGAAAACAGAACAGGCTCGCCGCACTACAGAGACCCGAGGCCAGTAAAAACGCCCACACCTGCGTGCGAGGAATACCGGTCGAAAAGACACTCTCCGTAAATAATATAGCTATTCCCGTGGCACAAACCGACAAAAACAGATCCACCAAGAATATGATCCATCGATTCATATATTTCATCCGCCCTAATTCCAACTTTTTCATCTGCATTTTCAATATTCATTTAAGCCTTCCCACAGCAAAGCCCCGTCACTCACATACGTGTGTTCCAAACTCTTTCAATCGGTATCCCGCTTCCTGTACCACTTCTTACTAAGAAGCGGTACAGGATGTGGAGGGATGTACATACAGCGCATATTTTGAGTGAAATAAATCATGCAGGGAATGACACACGAAACGTTTTGTAAACATTTCTATAAACTATGTTTGAGTGGGTATTTTGCGTTCCAACTTCGCACGCCAAGGCACGTCAGTCACAGATGACGGCTGATTTTCGCTAAAAAAACCAACCTTTTTGTACTGCTTCTTACTAAGAAGCGGTACAGAAAGACAAGGAACACATACATTGTTTTATTATCAGCCATATAAGTGGATCAGAAGAAGCGTTCGCAAATCATTTTGCAAACAGTTTTATAAACAACCTCATTCAGGAGTTGTGCGAATGTATTTTCCGACATTTGAATATACCCGGCCTGGTATGAGAGAGCTGCTATTTTAATGTTTCATAATGGTTACCTTTTTTGCGAACAATTTCTAAACACAATAAATACCAGGTAATTACACTCGTGGTTGAGAAATGTGTTTAAATAATGATGTAAAATATTTGATTCAATATATTTCTGATATAAAAATATTTTGCATCTTTGCCCCCGCAATCAATCTTTTGCGTACCGCTTCTTAGTAAGAAGTGGAACTTTCATTCAACTTTTAGCGGACAAATATTCTTTCATTTTAAATGAAAGGTTTGTTTTATTATACCGAAAGATTTCTCACCTTTGCAGTGGCAAATTGTCTACATTAAAGAATAAGAGTATGATACGACAGGAAGAAATAGCTTTAGTCATAGATGCACAGCGGGAGACATTTCTGAAACAGGATTCCGGTTTCATTCGTGAGGCACTCTCCGAAATACCCGTTGCCGATTCGTTTGCCACGATCATAACCGGCATACGTCGGTGCGGGAAAAGCACCTTGCTTTTGCAACTGCTTCGTCGAGATTATCAGGATGCTATATATTTGAATTTTGACGATATACGTCTGTCCGGATTTGATCCCGGAGACCTTGCACGACTTCACAGGGAAATAGAGAAGCGAGGAATAAAGACGCTTTTCTTTGATGAAATACAGACTGTCAAAGGATGGGAAACATATATCAATCAACTCTTGCGCGAAGGATACAGGGTATTCATAACCGGTTCCAATGCTTCCATGCTTAGTATAGAATTAGGAACACATCTGACTGGCCGGCATCTGTCTATGGAATTATTCCCATTCTCTTATCAGGAGTTTACCCGGTTTAAAAAACTGAATAACGGCGAATGTTCCGTGATGGATTACCTGAAAGAGGGCGGGATACCCGAATATCTTAAAACAGGAGTATCCGTTCTCCTCAATGCGTTGGTGGATGATATCTTAATGCGTGACATAGCCGTCAGGCATGCTATCCGCGACGTAATCTCATTGAGACAATTAACGGCATTTCTGATAAGCAATATAGGAAATCTTGTTTCGGCGAACAAACTGATTGGGATGTTCGGCATAAAATCCCCGGCCACCTTTCTGGAGTATTTTTCATTCCAGAAAGATGCTTACCTGTTCGATTTTGTACCCATGTTCAGTCATTCAGTCAAGATACAGGCACGTAATCCCAAAAAGGTGTACGTGATGGATTTGGGGCTTTATACGGAGAACTCCGTATCGACAAGCGATAATATGGGAAGACGTTTAGAGAACCTCGTATTCTTGCATTTACGCCGGAGATATAAGCACATCTTCTATTATAAAGACCGTGGCGAGTGTGATTTCATTACGATGGAAAAGAATACGGTAAAAGAAGCCATACAGGTATGCCTGACCATCGACGACGAGAACTTTGAAAGGGAATATAACGGTTTACTGGAAGCCATGCAGACGCTCGGCATAAAAGAAGGAAGTATCGTAACCCTCCGGCAAAGCGACACCTTTGAGAAAGATGATATAACAATCAGAATTATACCGGCTCATCTCTTTTTTGAAAAATA
>JAISYU010000018.1 GCA_031269685.1 Dysgonamonadaceae bacterium
TGAGAATAGTATTTTATCAGAAAAATATTCTTACCTTTGCCCCCGAATTAAAAAAAGTACAGTTTGGTTCCACTGTCACTTCATAAGTGACGGACATCAGGGGAGCAAACGCGGTAAAAACTTCAACCGATGTACTTAACCAGACCGCCTCTTACCTTCAATACCCGTCATCGAGAACATTCCGGCTATCCGCCGGTTAGCCTTCGCTACGTCGCCCGAATCCAGATGATTGAGGTAAATTTGCGTCGTACGTTCGCAGTGATGCCCAAGCGCAGAACTTACAACCGTCACCGACTCACCGCTATTGTTGGCAAACGACGCCCACGAATGGCGAGCCACGTGGAACGTAACCGGCTGAACAACACCCGCCGCCTTCGCTGCGACTTTCAACTTGCGATTCATCGACGACAGCGCCGAACAATACTGCGAATACTCGTCACGATTGTCAACATTCGGCGCAACAAATGGGAAAAAATACGGCGAATCGGAAGATATTCCGCGATAAAAATCCATTATCGCCTCCATCTCACGGTTAATAAACACAACCACATCCTTGCCCGTCTTACGACGCCGGTAAACGATCTTGTTCCCGTAAATGTCGCTCTTTCTGAGGAAATAAGCATCGACAAACGACATACCCTGCGCGTAAAAGCAAAACATAAACATACGCAACACATCGCCCAATCCAACAACATACTTTCTTTCAGCCGTCGCTGTGCATGATTGCTCCTTCGTCGCCGCCGCTTCTGCCTGTCTTGCACGCTCCCTGATCTTCTCCGCACGTGTCTTGCGCTTGGTCGAGTGTGCAACATCTCTCATTGTGCACGATTGCTCCTTCGTCGCCGCCGTTTCTGCCTGTCTTGCGCGCTCCCTGATCTTCTCTGCGCGGGTCTTGCGCTTACTTGAGGATGCTTTGCGGTAAACCTCAGTATGCCGTGCAAGTTTCCGCATCTCATCCTCGCTCAGCGCGCGCTTTGCAGTCCTCGCAACGCCGGTGTAAACGTTAGCGAACGGATTATCCGTCGGCGTCTCAATCAACTTTGCAATTACCGCACGGTTATTGATAACCCGCAGGTTACGCATGTAGAACGACACAGTGTTCTTCGCCAGACCCCTGTCCATAAGCCACTTCTCATAGCGCTTAATCTGCCCCGCCTCAATGTCGGTGAACATCGGCTGTCGCCCAAGGAACAACTCGTACGATTTGAACGCAGTAACATAAGCCCTCGCCGTACGCAACTGCCCGCAACCTTCCTTTTCATCGGAAATATTCTTTACAAATGATACCATATATCACAATATTAGAAATAAATATTGTGCAAGGTACGATATTTTGGGGAGATATGGTGAAGAGAGACGCAAGGATTATCTCAGTAGCGGGTTGTTTTATCTGCTGCTGTTCGGTTCACTTGATTTTCTCGTAGTACCGTGTTTGATAATCCGGCAATGCTTCGGGGTGGAATATTTTCACGAAGTCTTTGAGGATCATGTCGGGGTGCGTCGGCAGGTCTTCGTAATAAGTGACGTTGTTGAGGTTTGCCGCGTAGATGTTGCCTTTCCGGTAGGCGTCAAAGAGGGTGTATTTAGGATTGTCGGCGGCAAGCGTTTCTTTTGTCATCCGGTGCGGGGAATTATATTTGATGAGCCAGAAGTCGGATTGTCCCGCTTTTTCGAGTACGGTTTCAAATGTCAGTCCGATAGATCCTGTGTTTGTGTCGTTGCTCCAGATATATTCTGCGCCGGCGTCGCGAAAGAGGTGGGCGACGTAAGAGTTGCCGCCCGGCTGCCACCAGATACCGCTATATATGGTTTCGGAAAATACTGTCGGGCGATGTTCGGCTACATTCGCGGACAGGGTCTGCAGGTCGCGGTAACGACTGACGGTTTCGGCGAACAGGGAGTCTGCTGTTGCGCGGCGGTCAAAGAATGTTGCGTAGAACCTGATCCATTCGGCTCTTCCGAGCGGCGATGATTCCAGGTGATCGATACATTTTATGGTTGGTACATTTGCTACCGTCGCCCTTCCGCTGACTGTTTCTTCGATCGGGGTGGCGAAGATGGCTTCAGGGTCGAGCAGCATTATTTTTTCCAGGTCGGGGTTGGCGGCTTTTCCGGTGTCGGTGATTTTATTCTGGGCGATTCTTTGGCTGATGAGGGGTATGTTGATGTATTGCGGTTCACAGACTCCGACTATTGTTTCGATAGATCCGATTTCGGCAATGAAACTGCATTGTACTGCGCCGGCACTGATGATACGGGTCAGTGGAGTGCGGATTAGCGTACCTTCCGGCAGGTTGCCCGGTAAGGGTTTGCTTTTTGGTACGAGGATATACTTTTCGATTATTTCTTCCGTGCGGCGTGGATTTATGAGAGTGATTACGGTATAAGTTTCGCGGGTTTCTATTTTGAAGTTCCCTGCATAGCGTACACTGTCGGCAGTTGCAGTGGAAGTGTTTCCCGTAGCGCGTTGCGTTTTATTTCCGCCGGTGCAGGAAATAAGGATAGAGAGCAGGATCGTTATCAGCACTGTGTTCTTCATTGTTCTTTCCCTCCGAATACCATGAGGTAGGCTTTTATGAATCCGTCTATATCGCCGTTCATGACTGCCGTCACGTTCGTGGTCTGGTAATCGGTGCGATGGTCTTTTACCCGCCTGTCATCGAATACATAGGAGCGGATTTGCGATCCCCATTCAATCTTTTTCTTACCGGCTTCGATCTTTGCTGTGGCTTTGCGTCGGCGTTCGAGTTCGAGTTCGTAGAGTTGTGATTTCAGTAGCCGGATAGCATTGTCCTTGTTTCCGAACTGGGAACGGGATTCGGTGTTTTCGATTATTATTTCCTTTATCTCTCCCGTGTCCGGGTCGTAGTGGTTGTAATGCAGCCGTACTCCGGTTTCTACTTTGTTGACGTTTTGCCCGCCTGCGCCGGAAGACCGGAAGGTGTCCCAAGTTATATCGCCCTGCTTGATTTCTATATCTATCGTGTCGTCGACCAGCGGGACTACTGCTACCGAAGTGAATGATGTCATTCGTTTACCTTGAGCATTATATGGTGATACTCTGACGAGGCGGTGTACACCGTTTTCGCTTTTCAGATACCCGAATGCGTAGTCGCCTTCTATTTGTATCGTTATGGATTTGATGCCTGCATCGTCGCCTTCGAGTTGGTTGGTTACGGTTACTTTATATCCTTTGGATTCGCACCATCTGCTGTACATCCGGTATAGCATTTCCGCCCAGTCCTGTGCTTCCGTTCCTCCCGCGCCGGCATTTATCTTTAGTACGGCGCCGAGATGATCTTCCTCCTGTTGCAGCATATTCTTCGCTTCGAGATTTTCGAGAAGAGCGATAGCATGACGGTAGGCTTCGTCCACTTCCTGCTCGGATGTAATCCCTTCTTTTTGGAAATCGAAAGCGAGTTGCAGTTCGTCGGTAGCAGCCTTAACTTCGCTGTATGCGGAGATCCAGGATTTTATCTCGCCTATCTTCCGCATCTGCGCTTCGGCGCACTTCGGATCATCCCAGAACTCAGGCGCATGTGTGCGGATTTCTTCTTCTTCTAATTGGATTTTGCGGGCATCGACGTCAAAGATACCCCCTCAGCGCTTGCTCGCGCTCCAATACATTGCGTAATTGGTCTGTCGTTATCATTCTGTTAAATTTGCGGCTGCAAAGGTAGGTTAATTTTACGGGAATACAAAGACTTTACTGCAGATTAAATATTTTTCATTACCTTTGCGACCTCTGATAATAAATTTATATAAAATAATAAAAACAAATGGAAGGTAACATTTTTGAACTTAACAGTACGCAATTGAAAGACATTGCACTCTCTCTTCAAACGAAAGTAGAAGAGGGGTTGAAGGTTGATGACGGGGAAATACGCTGTATCCCTACATACATCAATCCGCGAGCCGGCATCGACAACGGTAAGGCGCTTGTACTTGACCTCGGCGGCACAAACTTCCGCGCTGCCGTCGTGGAATTTTGCAACGGTAAAACTATTGTACATCCGGGTATGAAGGAAAATCTTGCGCCGCTCATGAAGAATCCCAGCTGCACCCGCGACGAACTTTACGCAAAGATGGCAAGCCTTATCGGTTCGCTTAATCTTGAAGGCGTGACGGCTATCGGATACTGCTTTTCATATCCTGGAAAATCCCTGCTCAACGGCGACGCAGAACTTATCCAGTGGACAAAAGGCGTGAACATAAAAGAGATGGTCGGCAAAGCCGTAGGAGAGCCGCTCCTCGAATACCTTAATTATAATGTAAAAGGCGCGCAGTTCAAAACCATCAAAGTGATCAACGACACCGTTGCCAGTCTCTTTGCAGGGCTTACAGACAGCAAATCTCAGGCGCATATCGGGCTCATTGTCGGCACGGGAACTAATATGGCGCCCTTTATTCCTGCAGGCAAGATCCCGAAGTTAGACAGCAATTATAAGGGAACGGGACTTATTCCGGTCAACCTCGAATCGGGGAATTTTAATCCGCCGCACCTTACCGTTATCGACGACAAGATAGATAAATACCTCGACACGAAAGGCAGGCAACGATTTGAGAAAGCCATATCAGGCATGTATCTTGGAAGGATTCTCGAATACCTGTTCTCAAGTGACGAATTTGAAGACAATTTTGACGCCGAGAAACTTACATCGATCATGAGTTATCCTTCGCGATACCGAGAAAAATATGTCAAGGCTGCTCATTGGGTCTATCAACGGTCTGCAAAACTTGTTGCTGCATCGCTCGCCGGACTTATCCTTGAGATAATCGCTACATACGATAAGTCGGTTACCGACATACGCCTTTCGGCAGAGGGCAGTCTTTTCTGGAGCAACGACCGGAATGTACGGAACGCACGGTTTGTATCCTACAAGGATCTTGTCATAGGCGAACTTGACAATATACTCAAGGAATTTGAACATGATATAAAAGTTCATGTCGAGCAGAAATCCGATGCCAACCTGATAGGTTCGGCGATCGCTGCGCTGTCATAAAAAACTCTTCCTCCTTTATATTCCCGCTCCGTCGGTCAAATCAGTCCTTAAGGCTTTTGTTTGCAGGATTCGGGAGTTCGGCGGAACACTGTGCGTAAGCCAGATATTACCGCCTATAATCGTCCCGGCGCCAATGGTAATCCTGCCAAGTATTGAGGAATTGGAGAATACAGTTACACGGTCTTCTATAATCGGGTGGCGGGGCAGATCAACAGGATGCCCTTCACTATCGTAAGTGAAGTTGCGCGAACCGAGCGTAACGCCTTGGTATAGTGTGACGTGGTTGCCTATTACGGATGTCTGCCCGATCACTATGCCCGTGCCGTGATCTATTCCGAAATATTCACCGATTTGAGCCCCTGGATGGATGTCAATGCCGGTTTCGGTGTGGGCAAGTTCGGTGATTATCCTCGGTATCAAAGGCACTTTCAGGATATACAGTTCATGCGCAATCCTGTAATTAGTGATTGCCTTGATTGCAGGGTAGCAGAAGATGACTTCACCGTAACTTTTAGCTGCCGGATCATTGTTGAAGATAGCCTTTACATCAGAAGACATAAGGCGTTTGATCTTTGGGAGGGTACTGAGGAAACGGCAGGTAATCCCTTTAGCCTTCTCCCTCAACTTCGGCGCATCGGATTCCTTCGCGTCGGGCTGGAAGTTCATCGCATCGTATATTTGCTGGGAAAGCAGGTGAAATGATTTCTCTACCCCGATGCCGATGTGGTAAACAAGCGAATCTTCGTTGACCAGAGGATTCCCGTAGTAACCGGGAAAGATAACCGATCGAAGACATCCTATCACTTCAACCATACTCTCAGGCGATGGCAAACGCCGCTCCCTGACAGGAATGTACGGATAGTTGCTGAAATGATTCTCTGTCAGAGCCTGGACTGTTCTTTGTATATCACTCATGTTTGTAATTTTCTGCAAAAGTACATAATAAATCCCAGATATGGGCAAATTAAGATGGCAGGGATGTTAATGATTGCCGATCGAATGATAAAGATTAACAAGGTCAGCCTTGATTGCTTCTGTCAGGAAAAACTCCCGCGCTCGCTGTGCTGCATTCGCTCCCATGGATTTCCTGAGCGTATCGTTGGAAAGCAACTGATTGACAGCGTCCGCCAATGCCTGAGAATTGCGATTCCCAACCTCAATACCCGTCTCACCGTCTATGCTTACCCAATTCACACCGGAAGCGGGGATAGTAAAAGTAACAGCCGGTAGACCACAATACATCGCTTCCGCAAGTGCAATGCCAAATGCCTCGTTGCGGGTAATAGACGGGAAAAGGAAAACGTCTGATGCATAAAGATAACACCGCAACTCGTCATCATTCAACCGACCGGGGAAATATACGTTAGGCGCACTGCAAGATGCTTTCAACTGTTCGGTCAAAGGACCACTGCCGGCAATGACAATAACCGCATCACCGGATATTCTAGGCACGGCTTGAAGAAGATACGATAAGCCTTTGTAATGGACATGCCTGCCGAAAGTGAAAAGAATCTTCCTTCCGCCATATTGTGCACGTATTTTCCCCGTCTCATGCACGTCTTCGTCTTTGGGTACAAGTTTAGCAGCGTTTACGGTATTGGGGATGGTCTGTATCTTACTCTTCCATGCAGAAAGCGGCAGGGATCCGTCAATATATGCCGCGCTAGTGGTCAATATACGGTTTGCCCTTGTCAAAAGGCGTGCTTCAAGGGGCTTATAAAATCTGTAGATAAATCCCTGTTCGACAATATCGGAATGCCAGTGCAGGATAAGCTTCACGTCCTTTGGGAGAAGCATCATCAGGTAAACGCTACTCAACGGGTT
This sequence comes from Dysgonamonadaceae bacterium, assembly GCA_031269685.1. GTDB lineage: Bacteria > Bacteroidota > Bacteroidia > Bacteroidales > Azobacteroidaceae > Azobacteroides. The sequence continues at coordinate 6,828 of JAISYU010000018.1, forward strand.
AGGCGTATGAAAGTGGAGTATGTCCGGTTTATATTCATGGAAAATACGCCTCAGCTCTTTGAAAAATGAGAGCGAGATAGACTGGCTGAACAGTTTCTTCCACACTCCGCAACGAACGATCCTCACCCCTTCGTACATGGCATCCTCCGTCTCCTGCCTGTCGTTAAAGCATATCACTACGTGCCTAAATTCCGGCAATACGGTAACAATACTGTGGCATACGTCTTCAATCCCTCCAACATGTGGCGGATAATAGTTAGGTATATGTAGTATCTTTTTCATTGCAAAACGTAATCACGTAATAGTAGAAAAGGTTCGGACAAAAGGAGGAAGATACGGTAAAGAGCGGTACTCATCCAGATAGTTTTCAATACGAACCCCGAATAGGAAATACCAACTGTCAGCATCAGCAGCGTAACAACCGTCCGGTTAGGAGGCAGCAGCCTGTCCAAATGCAAGTTAAGCCGATTAATCCCGTTAAGCCAGAATGTTGGGAACAAGCCTTTCAGCGTCTCTTTCGGTATTATCAGGAAGAGGGCGAACGAACTTGCCGTCAGGTAGAAGAATATACGAATATAATCTATTGACAGCCCGATAAACATCGGCAAAAGGCAAAGAAACTGGAATGACCATACGGCGGCAAACGTCAACCTGTCGTCGGCGGTATAGGCTTCGGGGCTTTTCCTGAACACAAGGGCGGCGTTAGTTGAGATATAATAAACCGTGAAAACAACCGCCAGCCAGTACCATACTGGCAGTAGGTAATGCTCTTCCCTGAGGAAGTTTATCCCGAAGTGCCATCGGAAAGTCTCCGTCCCGGACGAATCGAGGAAGGCGAGCGCATTATTACCGGGCAACGGACTCTGCTCAATGCCCGATACTGCGCACCATGAATCCCAAATAATCTGCGCCGTCTCTCCATTGCCATGAACGCCGGTAACCATCACGAAAGCAATCACCGACGGTAAAAGCGATACCGCAGCAAGCAGCGCAGAACCTGCTACCGGAAGCCCACGCTCCTTAACCGACTTATACAGCAGGAAAAACAACGCCGGCAAAGTAAACAGCCCAAACACTTCATGCGTCAGTATCATAAACACTGTTATAAGGTTAATCAGCAAAACCTTCACCACCAGCGGCAATCCTGTCCTGCCGTATATCCACAGCACAGGAATAAAACAGCAGAACATCAGGAAATCCTTCCTTATCCATACCTCCGACATCACTATCCCGCCGCAGAAAAAACACAAGGGGATAAGGTAAAGCGGATAGCCCTTTCGCCTGAACATAACCGTAAAGAACCACACTACCGATACGCAACATACAACCGAAATCACCTTAATCGTCCAAACAACATCCACACCCGTCACCCGCGTAAACCACAGCAGTATCTCGCCCAGCAAACCGCGCCGCACGAACCCACCACTGTAATTAATCAGGAACTCGGAAATCTGGTAAGAGGAGAAGCTCCATTCTTCAAACAAATTCTTAATGAAGATGCAGGCAATAGACAGCACAAGCATCCCAAACAGCACTCTCAGCGCCACTTTCCGACGGTCAAACATATCTCCCTTCATCTGCATAATCAATCATCTCCCTGTCGCCACGGCTATTTCCGTAAGCATAAATATAATACTCCTTCCGGTCGGGCAAGACTGCCTCCAGACGCTTCACTTTCTCCGCACCGTAGCAGTTTGGCGACTTCAGTTTACCGGTCAGTTTGCCGTTCACATCGACATCCGCCTGCGTAGCGAGCACTTCTATGCCGAGCGTTTCTGCCCATGGTTTAATCCAATTCTCGAACGAAGCGCTGACGATAAACACCATGTCGCCGCGATCGCGATGTTCCAGCAGCATATCCATCACTTCCCGCCGTATATTCTTTTCCATACTTTCCGAAAACAACCGGCAATACCCGTCAAATTTCTGCAAAGTCCACCCCTTGAAGAACAGCGAAAAGAACACCTCTTTCGCTCGATGATTACTCATTCCGCCGGCTCGGTAAAGCAGGTAAACCGGAGCAAACAGCGCAAGCCCTGCTGCAAGTTTAGTCTTTCCCTGCGAGAACCGCATAAACATCCACAGTGAATCGTGCCTTGTCAGGGTACCGTCGAAATCGAATGTCGCAACCTTTATCATTGATAAAAAGAGGTACAAAGGTAATGAAAAATAATGGGATAGTTATTAACTAAGAGTGAAGAACTATGAGTTTGCCCCATAGCACGGTGTCTCTGTTCCCAAGCGTATATTGTCTCTATACGCCGTCGTAAGATACTTTTATCTCTTAACGTTTAGTTTTCAATTAATAGAACTGTCTGTCCGGTCGTAATTAGCGAAGTATTATTTTTTCCGGTTGTTTGTCATAATATTATATGACGGGCAATTCCAATTGCAATTTCTAATAATTTTTCTTGAAATGCGAAAGGAATGAAAAAATTAAACTGAATATTTTTGTGTTGGTTATTGTCCGGTACAAAAAAAAGTTGCACCTTTGTAGAGCCAAAAACAAGTACTTCTTTTAATATCATTATGTATACAATACAAACAGCTGTCAAAAAGCGATTTTTGAAGTATGTGACGTACAATACGCAGTCCGATAAAGTATCACATACAGTTCCCAGTACAGTCGGTCAAACAATCTTTGCCAAGGCGCTCGAAGCCGAGATGCGCGAAATAGGAATGACGGAAATTTCGATTGATAACAATTCGGTACTGATGGCAACATTGCCTTCAAATACGGACGTAACCATGCCCGTCATCGGGTTTATCGCGCACCTTGATACCAGCCCTGACTTTTCAGGCGAAAATGTAAAGCCGAAGATCGTGAAGAAGTATGACGGGAGCGATATTATCCTCAATAAGAGGCGTAAAATAGTCCTCTCCCCTGAAACTTTCCCCGAATTACTTCTCCATGTCGGCGAGGACCTGATAGTGACCGACGGAACGACTCTGCTCGGAGCCGACGACAAAGCCGGAATTGCGGAAATCATGACCGCCATCGAATATCTGATCTCCAATCCGGGAATTAAACACGGCGCTATTCGGGTAGCATTTACCCCGGACGAGGAAATTGGTAAAGGGATTGAGCATTTTGATGTGAAGAAATTCGGATGCGCATGGGCGTACACGGTCGACGGTGGGGAAGTGGGTGAGATTCAGTACGAAAACTTCAACGCTGCCTCAGTAGAATTAACTTTCACCGGAATAAACGTGCACCCTGGATCGGCTAAGGGAAAGATGCGCAACGCTGCCAAACTCGCTATCCTGTTCGATTCCATGCTCCCGAAAGATGATACACCCGAACAGACGGAAAATTACCAGGGATTCTTCCACCTTATGGACATAAAAGGCTCGATCGAAAAAGCCACAATGTCATACATCATCCGCGACTTCGATATATCGGGCTTCCAGAACCGGCTAATAAAAATGAAAACAATCATGGATACCTTCAATGACCAGTATCCGAACTCAGTGTCAATGAAAACTAATCAACAATACTTTAACATGTCCGGTATGATGAAAAAGAATGAAAGGCCTGTCAAACTTGCCGAGAAAGCCATGCTCCGCGAAGGAATAACGCCCGTAAACAACCCCATTCGCGGGGGTACGGACGGAGCACAGCTGTCAACCAAAGAGTTGGCTTGCCCGAACATATTTACCGGCGGGCTTAATTTCCACGGGCAATATGAGTTCATACCGCTCCCATCAATGGAAAAAGCAACGAAAGTTATCACCGCAATCGCCGAACTCAACGAACCGGCGTATATCCATTAGCAACCGCATTAATTTCCGGTAAACTAATCCTGCAACTGTTTCATATTCCCGTTAAATATCATGCAAGTTACGATATTTTGGGGAGAAATATTGGTTTATTCGGCTTTGAAATATTTGTCTAACAGTTCCTTTGCCGCCTTAAATGAACTTATTTCCGAATTAAGAACCTGTTGTTCCTTTGCCGCCAAAAGGGTTTCCATATCAGGAGTGTGGTAGAAATGATTCTTTAACTGCTCGTTGATGCTCTCATACATCCAGTACTTAGCCTGCGAATTACGCCGGAAGTCAAAATAGCCGTTCCGCTTCGTGAAGGCGATGTATTCGTTGACCATTTCCCAGATTTCCGTGATGCCGAGTTTGAAGTAGCCGGAATAGGTCAGCACTTTCGGAGCCCAGCCCGAAGGAGGCATCGGGAAGAGGTGCAAGGCGTTGCGATATTGAGCGGCGGCAAGTTTAGCCCTGTCTATATTATTGCCGTCCGCTTTATTGACGATTATCCCGTCCGCCATTTCCATTATTCCGCGCTTGATTCCCTGCAATTCGTCGCCCGTGCCGGCAAGTTGAATCAGCAGGAAGAAATCTACCATTGAATGGACGGCGGTCTCAGACTGCCCTACCCCAACGGTTTCCACAAAGATAGTATCGAATCCTGCCGCTTCGCAAAGTATAATCGTTTCGCGCGTCTTGCGGGCAACACCGCCCAGCGAACCTGCCGACGGCGAAGGACGTATAAAGGCATTAGGCTCCCGCGACAGTTCTTCCATTCGCGTCTTGTCGCCCAATATACTGCCCTTCGAGCGTTCACTGCTGGGGTCGATTGCCAATACTGCAAGTTTCCTGTTTTTCTCTTTTATAAGGTGTATGCCGAAAACGTCGATTGATGTGCTTTTCCCTGCTCCAGGCACACCGGTAATACCTATCCGTACAGAGTTACCGGAAAATGGCAGACATTTTTCAATCACAGCCTGCGCAAGCGCCTGATGATCTTCTTTCTGACTCTCCAACAGTGTTACCGCCTGACTTAGAATCGTAATATTACCCTTGCGGATACCGTCGGCAAAATCATCCGGCGAATAGTCTTGACGCCGTTTACGCCCACTCAGATAGGGATTAATAATTGGGGGCTGAGCGATACCTTTGTTCACATTCAGCCCCTTATATTGCGGATTATTCTCCGGATGCTGCATATGTCATGGATTCACTGTGATTTTTATTTCGGATAACGGTTTGTTTGGCGCGTTGGAAAAGACCGAAATGTTTGTTGTAAAGGCTTCTTTGATCTTTTTGTTAGCTGTAACAGTCAGATCAAAGATTTCGTCCGGCTTTATTGAGAATGTACTCTTCGAGATTGTGATACGCGGATCATTTACCTGAATTTTGTGGACTTTCAAGACTGACTGTCCCGAATTGGAGATTCTTATGGTTTGACTACGTGATTTTTTCAGGTTCTCGAAGTTAATTTCATTTGCGGAGAAATTGATTTTCCCTGCCGCTTTCTTCTGTTCGGCGGAAAGGTTAAGGTCTTTATCTACAACAGTGACAGTGTATGGGAAATATTTCGATTTGCCGTCAATAATTAGTTCGAGACTATCCTTGATGTGTCCGTATCCGGCATTGGAAGGGTGGAATGTGATGTCTACCGTCGACTCCTTTTTTGCTCCTAACGGTTCTTCTCCAAAAGCCACATTCAGATACTTGGGAGTTTTGTTGGCTTGTTGCGATATTGGCTTGTCGGAGGAATTGTTGAATACTTCCAGGCGTACAGACCTGGTTCCATTTGGCGCAAGCGTACCGAAGTTGATTTCCTGTTTTTTGATGCGGTAGTCACCGATAGCAATGGGATATTCCTCTATCATGTTGCGTTCGCGGACAACGGTACCAGAGATCAGCAGTTGTATATTCGACTCGTGATTAGTGCTGACCGTTATTGACTTACGAAAACTCAAACTGTAACCTTTCGGATTGAATGTTACCGTAATATTTCCCGATCCCCCTGGCTCCACCGGTTCTTTGGTGTGAGACTTGGTAGTACATCCGCACGTTGTATTCACTTTTGTGATGACCAGCGGCGTAGAGTAGTTGTTTGTAAACTCAAAGACATGAGTTACCGGTCCTTCCGACTCTGCAATTTTCCCAAAATCGTAGGACAGTTCCTTGAACTTGATACCCTCTTCGGCAAGGCAAGCGCCAATTCCGAGTGCGAGGCAGACAAAAAATAAAACTGTTTGTTTCATTGTTATTTATTTTTAATAAATTTAAATTGTTATTTATAAATGAATAATTTGCATCATAAAAATCGCTGCAAAGGTAATTATTTTTCGTAAATATAATAGTTATTTGTCCTGTTATTGCTTGGCATTTGTGTTTTAATCCATTATTTTATTGAAGAATATAGACTACCTATTTGAAAACAATATTGTCCAAAACTTCCCGTCCTGCTTTTTCGTTTAATCGCCGGATCAGTTGTTCACGGCAAAGCGTCAGTTCGCTTTTTACTACCGAAGATGTGATTTTTGCGTACAGTATGCGGTTCCGTATATACAATCCGTCGGTGTAACGGGTTACGGTATTGCCCATCAGGCTGTACCATGCGTTTATCGCGCGATTTTCCGCCATCTTTATCGACAGTTCTGGATTACCGGCAAGGATTTCGTCGATAATACTGCCTATGTTTTGTGTATTTACCCGTTTCATAGTTCGCCTATTTTGCCATTTTCCACGCGGAACAGTTTGTAATCGTGATTCATACCGGCAAGGATTTCATCCATATACTTACGGTTTGTGTCTGTAATGAAAATTTGCCCGAACCGTTTACTTGCCGCAAGTTTCACTATCTGTTCCACGCGCACGGCGTCAAGTTTGTCAAAAATATCGTCCAGTAAAAGGAGGGGGGGAGAGGTACCTTTTTTTGATAAATAGTCGAATTGCGCAAGTTTCATTGCAATTAAGCAGGTCTTGTTTTGCCCCTGCGAGCCAATTTTGCGAATCAGGAACTTGTCGAACATAAACAGGAAATCATCTTTGTGGACGCCGACGCCGGTGAAGCCGAGCAGTTTGTCGCGTTCTCTGTTGGAGGCTATCAGCGTTTCGGTGTTATTATCGTTAAACTGTGATTCGTATTGCATATCAACGTTTTCGCTTCCAATACATATCTGACTGTAATATTCTTTAAAGACAGGCAGGAATCCTTCGATAAATTCTTTACGTTTTGCGTGGAGTGTTTTACCGTTGGTTAAAAGTTGGCTGTCGAGAACATCAAACAGAGAATCATCCGTCGCGTAGGGAGTATTTTCCCGCAGTAGGGAATTTCGTTGCCTCAGCACTTTATTGTAGTGAATCAGCGTATGTAGATAACTTTTATCATATTGACTGATAACCATGTCCACAAATTTGCGCCGTTCGTCACTACCTCCTTGAATCAGGCTGCTATCGGCAGGAGAAACCATAACCAGCGGAATAAGTCCGATATGTTCCGACATTCGTTCGTATTCTTTTTTGTTTCTTTTGAAGACTTTACGGCTACGGGGTTTAATTCCGCAATAGATTTCTTCTTCCCTGCAACCATCGGTATAGAAACCTTGCAGGACACAAAATTCGGAGTCATGTTTTACTAACTGGCTTTCTGGCAAGTTGGTGTAACTTTTTGTGAATGAAAGATAATACAGTGCATCGAGCAGATTTGTTTTACCCATTCCGTTATTACCGAAAAAGCAATTCATTTTAGAAGAGAAAATCAAATCGGCTTCCTCTATATTTTTGAAATTGAGTATTGAAATCCTGTTGATGATCATACTTTACTCTGCTTCGCACACTACTCTGAATCCTATCCCTTTGATGTCGGAATACCACCAGATACTTTTCGGTTGTTGCGGGTCTGTTTTCAGCCATACGGCATGTTTTGAACAATCGCGGGCGGCGCAGCGTAATTCTGAAGCATCTGAAGTATAGTTTCCACCTCGGACGACATATTCATCTCCTTCCGTTACGAGCGGATTAGTGCAGTCGCCGAGTTTTTGATATGCTTCCGCGTCATACTTGTCGGCGCAGTATTCCATCACATTACCGAGCATATTTTTCAATCCGAACGGGTTAGGCTTCACAGCGTCTGGCGTTTGTGTACGGTTTTTGCTGTTGTTAGCATAGACGGCGAAATCGGATATTATTTTAGTTTCGGCGTTTGAGAACTTACGCCGGAAACCTTCATTGGAATACGTTGACGGGTTACCTTGGAAGAAATAAGGTGTTTCCGTACCGCCGCGTGCTGCATATTCCCATTCGGCTTCTGTTGGCAGGCGATATTTCTTACCGGTTACGAGAGACAGCCATTGGCAGAACGTTTCAGCCCCGTAATGGGTCATTGTTATTGCCGGTCGTTGACCGCCGCCCCAGCCTTGGTCGGGATATCCGAAAGGCGGTGTTGGACCTGCTACTGCATCTACGTCAAGGCGGCTGTTGTTTGCAAAGACATTTTCTGGAGGTGTACGTCCTTCGCTTGTGGTTTTTGAGTAGAATGCCCAGTACATATCCCATGTGACTTCCGTTTCGGACATAAAGAATCGGCTAAGGGTTACATTATGTACCGGACCTTCGTCCTGTTTACGGAATTTCTCTTTGTCTTGGCTACCCATTTTGAATGTACCTTCGGGAATCGCCACCATGTTAAACGAAACGGCTGAGCCTGGAATTTGTTCTGTAAACGAAGTAAAATCGGTAACTGTTGTTGCTGATTTAAAGAATTTGGAAGTATCGACAACCTGGTATGTAACATCTTCCACTTTCAGCGAACCGTGTTTGTAGTTTGGGTTATAGTGTCCCGCATCGAGGTGGCAGGATATACATTGCAGGTTCAGTTTCTTTTCGTTTTCCTCATAGTAGAGATGGGCGGTAATAGCCTCATCGTTTATACCTTCGGGGAAAAGGTTATGGTGGCACTCTTTACATGACTCATTAGGTATATACTTGACTGCTTCTTCGAGTTCCGACTTCCTGTCCCACTCGTATTTTGCGCTGTCTTTGAACAGGAAAGCCCATGTATGATGTATTCCGAAGTTAATTTTCGCGGAATAATGGGCAATCGTATTATGTTTCGGCGGCAGGTGGCAATCGACGCAATGCACTCGCGTTCCGCTTTTGTTTGTGTAATGTACCGACAGTTTCCAGCTTGTATCTGCGTGTGGATGCACATGGCATTTTGCGCAGGATTCGTCGGTTGAATAATACACCGAGACCTGGTAAGCGGAGCAGAATATGCCTATACCGATAGCGATACCTAATATCAGGTAAAACGATTTGCGTTTAATAAAAGAAACCTTTTTTTCGTCCGGAAAATAATTTAACATTCTCATTTTTCAATTAAAATTAATTACAGAGGCGGGTGCAAAGGTAATAAATATTTGTACGCCGGCAAAATTTCACGCATTATTGGGCGGCATATTCAAATATTGAGTAACTTTGCGCCGGTTTTTTTATATATATCTAATGAAAAAAAATATTGCTGTTATAGCCGGAGGGTACTCTTCCGAATATATTGTGTCTATCAAAAGTGCTGAGGGTATATGTTCTTTCCTCGACAGAGAAAAGTTTAATGTATATACGGTAGTGATTACCAAAGATAAGTGGATGGTCGTGTTCCCGGAAACAAATACGGAAGAGATTCCGGTTGATAAGAACAATTTCAGTTTCTTTGCCGACGGCAGGAAGATATTGTTTGACTTTGCATGGATAACCATTCACGGTACACCCGGTGAAGACGGTCTCTTGCAGGGATATTTCGATATGCTCGGTATTCCATACTCCTGCTGCGGGGTATTGGCTGCCGCCTTGACGTTCAATAAATACTGCTGCAAGCAATATCTTGCCGGTTTCGGTATAAAATCTGCAAAAGCAGTCTTATTGAAAAAGAACGGCGGGATAAATACCGGCAAATTGACGAAAGAACTCGGATTACCGCTATTCGTAAAGCCAAACGACGGCGGCTCAAGTTTCGGAACGACAAAAGTTACTGCCCCCGACAGGCTTAAGGCTGCGATCACGATGGCTTTTGAAGAAGGTAGCGAGGTAATTGTCGAAAGTTTTATGGAAGGTATGGAAGTAACTTGCGGATGCTATAAAACGGATAAGATTTTTGTTTTCCCCGTTACGGAAGTTGTCAGTAAAAACGAGTTTTTTGACTATGAGGCAAAGTACACGGGCGACAAAGTGGAGGAAATTACGCCTGCGCGGATTTCTAAGGAACTTTCCGGCAAGATACAGGCTATGACTGCGAAGATATATGACCTGGTCGGCGCGAAAGGTATCATCCGCGCCGATTATATAATCTCCGTAAAAGGGGAAATTGGTTTGCTTGAGGTCAATACTACGCCGGGAATGACGGCTACAAGCTTTATTCCACAGCAAATTCGCGCGGCAAGGCTCAATATTATGGATGTCTTGACGGATATAATTGATCACATCAGCTCTTCTTGCCTGCAATCCCATTCATAATCGCGCTTGGGCTTATAATCAAGCGAATAACTGTCCTGTACGACCGTCACATTTGACGGAACATCGGCGCGAATCACGCATCCGGCGCCGATGGTTACGTTATCGCCAATGGTCACGCCTGCTGTAATCGTGCAGTTGCCGCCTATCCATACGTTATTTCCGATCGTAACCCCGCGCTTGAAGCCTTTTTTGCGGTCGTCGTATTTATAATGGTTGATTGTGGTAATTATTACGTTTGGTCCAATGTTTACATTATCCCCCAGCCTTAGTCCGCCTGATGCATTTATATAATTACCCATATTATCGCCAGGATCGCAGCAGATTCCTTTCTTAATATTACGCCATTCTCTTACAACGCTCGTGAAATGCACGGGCCAAGGTACGTTGCGGTTGAAACCGACAATCTTTTGCATAATAAAGAACCGAAAGAAGATATATCTGTAAGTTGCATAACCTTTTTGTCTTTGGAATTGGGGATATGCCAGCCGTATCAGCGGTTTAAGAATTAGTTCGACAAGTTTTTTCATAACGTTTCAATAAAATTTCTTACTTTCATCATATACCATTGAGAAAAGATTCCGTTTATCGACAGTTTCTTCCTAATTCTTCCCGACGCTTTCAATTCTTTTGCAAAACTGCGCGAGTAATAACGTGAGCCCGTCGTGTTATTTTTATAGATATTGACAAAATATTTCAGGAACGGGATGTGATTTTTCAAGGTGGAATTAAATGCAACCCTTTTTGCGAGGTGTTTTGACGGATACAACTCTTTATTTTGAAAACTGATATTAAATTCTTCAAACTGTTCGGACAATAATTCCATGTAAAGGTTTTTATCGAATTTGTGTTCAAAGGGAATATGGCTAAAAAAATCAAAAAGTATCTTGTCTGCCAGGGGCAACAGGTATTCAAAGCCGAAAAAATCGAAAATTTTCGAGTCATGATAGCCAAACTTTGTTGTAGTTTCACGGAATCGCCAGTTTTCGTAAACCATAAAGGCGGGATATTGACCGGTTTTATCGTCAAGTTCAGCGATTTCCTTTCTTATTACCGAAGATTCTTTCTTATTAAGGTAAATATAGGAAAACACTTTTCCGAGCAGGAAATCCGAAAACGAGAAATTGCTTTGATTCATTTTCTCCGTCAATAAATCGCCTGCAACGGCGCCGGAATGTCCTGGGATAAAGACTGTATTGGGCGGTATATTATAAATATTTACAAGTTCGCGGAGGGCATAGAACTGTTGTTCGGAGAAAACGGCGCTGTAATTGCTTGCAAAGTTCACGTAATCATTGAAAAGAGGGTCTTTGGCGAGTGCAAAATCACGATACTTGCCATAATCAATAAAAATATGCTTGAAACCGAGCCTTTCCGCTGTCTTCTTCGCGTTTTCTCTTTCGGGACAACTGTTTTCACCAAACGTATAGCACAAAACATTTTCATAATTACACTTCTTCAACATCAATGCAACCAATCGCGAGTCGTATCCGCCGCTGAGCGGTATCGCCACCGGGCGTCCGTCAAGGAGTTTTATCAATCGCTCGGCAACTTTTTCGAGGATATTTTTAAGTTGTTCTTTGAGTTCTTTGCGTGAAAGCGGATTAAAGTTGTTCGAGAGGAATGATGTATGAAATTCTTTAGCGAGCGAGTTGTTTTCAAAGCATAACCCTTCACCCGCCTGCACTTGGAATATATTTTTCAGCAAAGTTTTTTCGTACAACGTAAATCCCGAACAGGCAATAGCAATGGCGCTTTCTTCATCTATCAGGAACGGGATTGAATTAGCCTTTGTGATTGTATCTGGATTGTCGGTAATGTAGAACTCGTCGCCTTTGATATGATAAAACAGCGGGAATGCGCGTGTATGATCGATTGCCGCCCAGAGCGAATCCTTTTTCTCTATCACCACTGAAAAGAGCCCGTTTGCTTTTCCCGCTTTTTCCATGAAATCGGAAAAGGAAACGGAGGAATTAAAGTATTCCAACAGCTTCTTTTCCTTCATCTGTTGATTATTTGAATCGGCAATGAATCCTTTTACGAAAGCCTTGCCGTTACCGTGCCATTTGTATCCGTTATTATTTAACAAATTGATATTTATCATTTTCTTCTTTTAGATTATTATCATTTCTTTCTTTTCATATTCACCGATTATTCTGTATATCCATATTATATAAGAGACCGCAAACACGATTCCGGCGACTGAAAAAGCCATAATGCCGAGCTTCAGGTCCATATAATACACACCGATGTAGAGTGCGATCATACGTACGAAGAGATAAATAATTTCTGCGAAAAGCGTTTTGTGTTGTTTGCGGAATACCATGAAAACCGAAAAAAGCGGAGAGGTTGTCATCACCATAAACCACCACAAAGCCATGTACTGGAAATAAATTCCCGAATCGGTCCATTGCTCGCCGAATATAAAGCAGAACAATGGTTTTGCTACGCATATCAATACGATGAAACACGGTAACAGGAAGAGGAATAAGTTTTTCCAATACGATTTCATCATGGGCAATATCGGCATGCGGTTGTTTTTTCGCGAGGTAATCTGTTCAAAAAACGTAGAATACAATGAATTGCAGATGAGCGTGATTGGAGTAGACAGTACCACGAGCGACAGTGAGAATAACCCCGTTTCTTTTGCCCCGAATATTCCTATCATGTACAGAGGCAAGTTTGTTGAGAACGCGTTGAGCAAGCTTCTTGCGAGGTTAAAGGTTGGAAAATCCCTGTACTTGATTGCCGTTTGTTTTTCCTCTTTCCACTTGTTACCGAACGTTTTAAAAAAATGCTTTCTCATTGGGAAATATACCGATACAGAGGCGAGCAAAGCCAGGACATTAGCCCACACGAGCCCGCAATTTGTCATCGAAGTCCATCCGAAGGAGAGTTTTCCGGCCGCATTTGCGCTGTTACGGACTATATTTGCGGACGCGAACGTTTTAAACTTTTTCTCGCGCACGGCAATGTTATTAAATAGCGTCAGCAATCCCATCAAAAAGACCGACAGGGGGATATAATACCTTATCTGCATGAGTTCCTGCATTTTGAAGGCGTTCAACAGCGGTTTCCCGAACAACATGAGGGCGGTCAGGATGAGCATACAGAATATCGTCAGCCATTTGAGCGTAAACCCAAACAGGTTAACCGTTTCGCGGCTGTTCTCGGCAATGACAAGGGATTCCTCGTAGCGTGCCGTGCCGAGAATGACCAGCAGCGAGCAGAGACTTGTGTAAGTCGCGAATATACCGAACTCAATACCGGTGTAAAGCCTTGTAAGTATGGGATAAACGAGGAAAGCCACTGCCTGCCCGACGACATTACCGCCCAGCATTAGGGATGAATTCCTGATAAATTCGGATTTGATTCTCATTTTTGCGAAAAATTCCTGCAAATTTACGATTATTTATATAAAGATAAAGCCTTTTGTTTTGAAATTATCATTATTTTTGCAAAAATTTTAGAAACACGTATGGAAAATAAATCGAACACAACTGTACTTAGTGCGCTTGGCGGCGCTACTGTTTATCATCGGGACTATTCTCCGCAAGTCCTTGAAACATTTGACAATCCTCATCCCGGGCATGACTATTGGATACGTTTAAATTGCCCTGAGTTCACAAGTCTTTGCCCTGTCACCGGTCAGCCTGACTTTGCCGAGATTCGCATTGACTACATCCCCGACCGCCTTATGGTCGAGAGTAAAAGTCTTAAACTCTATCTGTTCAGTTTTCGCAATCACGGGGCATTTCACGAAGACTGTGTCAATATAATAATGAAAGATTTAGTTCATCTTATGCAACCTAAATACATAGAAGTCACCGGTATTTTCATGCCTCGCGGAGGAATCAGCATTTATCCGTACTGTAATCACGGGCAAACCGGTACGCGCTACGAGAAACTTGCCGAACAAAGACTTTTTTCCCGTCCCTACCATGTATAATTAATGGTTCATAACATTCTATCGGCAAATACTTTACAACATTTTCTGTAACATGTTATACATCTTCTGTAACATGTTATACATTACGCGATTCCCGTAATACATTAGCAGATGCACGATCAACATTTGTAAGTGCACGGTGTGCATTTGCAAGTGCACGGTGTGCATTTGCAAGTTCTCGGTGTGCATTTACAAGTTCTCGGTGTGCATTTACAGGCGCTCGATGATTTTTTGAAGGTTCTTGAAGTATATTTACAAAAACAGCGCGCACTTTCATAAGTACACGCTGAAAACCCTAAAAATTATTATTTACAAATCTTAAATCTTTTTGTTCCTGAATTTAAGGTGTCTCACCTCTTTGTATTCCGGGCTGGCAGCGCCGAAGAGCGCCTTTACATATTCCTTTACCGCGAGCGCCGTGTCCATCATACCGGTCACCGGAGTGTAAAGCAACTTGTCCCTTTCGGCGCGCGCCTCCTCCAATTGGCTGGCGGTTTCGTCCGCCGCGTCATTCGCGACGCCCATTTCATCCCTCAATTTGTTCAATGCATCGACCGTAAGTTCCTGTTCTGCCGGCGTATAGAGCGGTTGTGCGGCAACGATCGCAATCAACTGATTGATGTGTTCTACTTGCTCCCTAAAGCTGCGCTGCGATACGGAACTGTGTTTCTTAGGCTCTTCACCTTCCAGCGGCGGCGTCGGAAGGATGGGTTTAGCCCGCGTTCCGCGTATTTTGCGGATGATTTCCCTGATATGTATCAGAGCCGCTGCGGGCAATCTCAGTGATACGGCTACCGCAAGAACCCGCGTTACGGTCGGGTAAAGCAGCGCGAACCACTCTTGCCTGTTACCTTCCGCCACAACCGCCTGCGCGAAAAGATAATCCACGTCATTGATAGAATGTTTGACATGCGCCGACAACTCCTTCAATGACTCAATCTGCAAATCCTTGTTCTGGGGATTAAACACCGGACCAAAGATGGTACATTTGCCTATCAGGATGTCCATATTTCCGACATAAGTGTTCGTTCCCGCCTCACTTGTTGACCTTTTAAGTTTCTTTGGTGTACTCATAGGTTTCTTGTTTTAAAAATTAGGTTTAAATTTGTTTATATTTACTTTCACGCCGCAAAGGTATATGTTTTTTTTCAGACAACAAAATATATCTGCAAAATTATTTATTTTCGTGCATAAAAAAATATTCCACAAGCACTTTTTAAAAATTGCCTGCGGAATATTTTAAAAGAAATTCGCGTAAAAGTCAACGAAATACCTAAAATTGAACGACTTCTTCTATTTCAACGGCTTCTTCTACAAAGGCAAAAGCAGTTTTCTTGAAAGCAGCGCCAATTATGTGGATTGCAGGAACCGTACAGAAATTATATTCGGCAGCAACTTCCCCCGCATCAACTATCCTGTACTTTAACTGTACCTTATATTGATGTGCATACTCACTGTCAAAAGCATAATTGACGTTCCATTTGTATTTGACATAACCATCGAATAATTCAACAGGAAATGAGAATATTTCAGGAAGTTTATATATTGTAAGAGTGTCTTTTGCATCCTCTGAAATAAATATATAACCTTCCGCTTTTCCAACTCCCTGCTCGACATCAAGTTCAAGTCCACAACCATTATATCCAACGATGTAACCTGTGTCCCGTTTTCCGCTAACAACAGTACCACCTTCTTTTAATAATCTAAAAGATACTTCGTCTGTGGCAATTTTGTCAATAACAAGACATATTAACCACTCTGGAACAACATGAGTGTCGTTCAATGTGATTGTTACCGTCAAAGAATACGAATCTCCCGCCTTAACAATCTCTTTTGCAATGTTATCTATTCCGTTCGTCGCCCACCCATGGGCAACCAATAAGGTTTTTTCCGCAAAATCAAACGTTAAAGGCTCAGGTTCTTCGCCTGGAGAGATATAATAATCAAACTCTTCCAGGCTGTTGATTACAACTAATGTGTCCGCCGGCAGTCTGTCCCTGATGATTCCATAACCTTCTAACTGAGATTCGGTAAAAGGAATGATTCCATCCTCAACAACAGGCTCTTCCTCGTCTTCAACAGTACTGCTTAACAGTTCAGACTGAGTCAATTCATCATCAACAGCCTGTACCGGCAGGCTATCATCGGAACAACCCGCAACAAACAGCATTACGCTGCATACTAAAATTGCAAAAAATTTTGCTTTCATAAATTTTTCCTCCTAATTTAATGAGTTAATTAATAAAAAAGTACCTCCGCTGTAAGCAATGCCTTCACCACCAACAACAGCAGGCAATACTTCACGAAGTTCATTTGACATAAACCCAAAAACTTCCCTTTCGGTCGGATCATTTGGGTAATTGAAGATCACACTGCGCATTTCTAAAACAACATCAAGAGAATTGTCCGAATTTTGAGCGTTAACTTCAAGACTATTAGAGGAAGTATAACTTGCCTCTGTCAATTTTGGTGCTGCATTGGCGAATCCAACACCAACAATCATTAAGATTAATAATAGTAACACTTTTTTTGTCTTCATAAAAAAATAAAGATTAAAGTTAATTTGGTAATATTACCGATGCAAAGTTAAGACTTTTATTTCAAACGATTAGCATAGAAAATCCTACTTTTGTAGGTATTTTTCGAACATTATATATAGTTGTAAATGAAAAGATTTTAAGTAGAAAACAAAGATATTGGAAATAATTGTTTAATTTTGCAGACAAAATGTAAAGAATTTATGAACAAAGAAATTACTGAAAAGATCAAAAGACTGAGGATAAACAAGGGAATCAGTCAAGCAGAAATGGCTGAAAAGCTGAACATTACCCGCTCAGCTTACCATAACATTGAATCAGGAGAAAGTTTCTCATGGGCAAAGTACCTTAACGAAATTATCTCCGTATTCGAAACTACCCCAAAGGATTTCTTTAGCGATATAGGACAGAAAATCATCAATCAAAATAACTATGAAGGCTCGTTTGGATACGTTGTCGAACATCTTCACCAGGAAAATCGCGAAGTATACGAGAAACTACTCGCCGCTAAGGATGAACAAATCGCGCTCCTGAAAAACCTCTTAGAAAAAACCGGTCTATAAAGTAACCATAACCCTACAACCGGCAAGCATCAAACATTTTTCTGTAAATTTCCGCTTTTCGTTCTATTTTCAATGGATAAGCGCGGGAAGAAGACGGCATTCGCCATAAATGAACCGCTCGATCTTTATAACTAAAGACAATATATTCGCCAATTTTCGGCTCTGAAATACCTAACTGACGAATCAAAATATCAGTTGCCTTTTGTCCCGTTACAGCAATATTTGTACATTCGGGAATTTTATCTAATAATGACTTAATATCAGTCGATTGAACAATATCCAAAAACTTATCCGAAGCATTATCATTCAATCGACGAATTACAGTCGCCGTGTCATACAAAGCAATACGTTTTTCCTTCAAAAATTGCACAATAGCATCACGACAAAACGCTTTCCCCGACTCATGCAAGAAATGTTCCCTGTCGTCAAAGAATATAATACCCATAATCCTCCACATATCATTGTTGAGATTAGGATAGTAAAATCTCATCGACCAGCGTTTTCGTTGTGGCGGAAAACTGCCAAGCATCAATAACCCAGCATCATAAGGTAGAAACGGTTCAAGCGGATGAATCTCTACAGGAATGTCGTTGTTTTTTCCCATACCATTCCCTGAACGATTTATAAAATTCCCGTCAGAATGTCTGTCCTGCCAATCTCTTATATCCGTTTAAACGCCAACGAGCATTTTCTTCAGTAACACGGAAAAGTTCTTCTGCTTCTTTCGGGAATTGCTTCAATAAAGATGCGAAACGAACCTCGCCACGTAAAAAGTCCTGAAACTTAGTCCAGTCCGGTTCCTTAGAATCCAATTGAAAAGGGTTTTTTCCTTCGTTTTCCAGACGCGGATCGTAACGCCAAAGATGCCAATAGCCACATTCCACCGCCGCTTTCTGCTCTGCTTGAGCATGACCCATTCCAAGCTTCAACCCGTGTGCGATACAGGGCGAATAAGCAATGATGAGCGATGGTCCATCGTAAGATTCTGCCTCCCTTATGGCTTTCAGGGTTTGCGCCTGGCTAGAACCCATCGCTATCTGGGCGACATAAACGTAACCGTATGTTGTCGCTATCATTCCTAAATCTTTCTTGCGGATACGCTTGCCTGCAGCGGCAAACTTCGCAACAGCGCCAACCGGCGTCGACTTTGACGATTGACCCCCCGTGTTGGAATACACTTCCGTATCAACTACCAGGACGTTTACATTTTGTCCCGATGCCAACACATGGTCTAATCCGCCGAACCCGATGTCATAAGCCCAGCCGTCACCGCCGATAATCCATTGCGAACGTTTGGCAAGGTATTGCGTCAGATCGGCAAGTTGTCGTCCATGCTCGCAATAGGGCGTTGCAGCGGCATATTCTTTAAGAACAGGCGTTAAAGTATCGGCTAATTCCCGCGTTTTTACGTAACTGTTACGGTTAGCGATCCATTCTTCAAAAAGCACTTTGATATTTTCAGGAAGTCCTTCGCCGTTGATTACTTCCCCCATCAAACGTTCAATCCTGTCGCGCATCTTCTCGGTAGCGATATTCATTCCCAAACCGTATTCGGCGTTATCTTCAAAGAGGGAGTTTGCCCATGCGGGACCTCTGCCTGCTGCGTTCTTAGTGTAAGGTGTTGAGGGCGCCGAACCGGAATATATAGATGTACATCCTGTTGCATTGGCTATCATTTGATGATCACCGAAAAGTTGGGATATTAACTTAACGTAAGGTGTTTCTCCACAACCCGAACATGCGCCGGAAAATTCAAACAGGGGCGTTGCTAACTGTGAGTTTTTAACGTTCGATTGAATATCTATAAGATGTTGTTTCGAACTTACTTCATTAACCGAGAACTCCCAGTTTTTCTGCTCTTCCAACTGAGATTCGATTGCTACCATCTTCAATGCGGAACCGTTCTTGTTGCCCGGACAGATGTCAACGCAGTTATCACAACCAAGACAGTCAAGTACATTAACCTGTATACGGAAACGCATACCGTCAAAGGTCTTGGCAGGGATTGCCTGAAGGGTATCATTGTAAGGCGCTTTCTTTTGTTCGTCGGCGTCGAGCATGAAGGGACGTATTGCAGCGTGAGGACAAACGTATGCGCATTGATTACACTGTATGCAGTTTTCAGCCGTCCATACGGGAACCTTCGATGCTACGCCACGCTTTTCGTATGCGGCAGTCCCTTGATCCCATGTGCCGTCTTCGCGTCCTGTGAATGCCGAAACGGGTAAATCATCACCCGTTTGGGCGTTGATAGGGAAAACGGTTTCCTTGACAAATTGAGGAGCGTCGGCAATTCCCGGTGAGATAAAGCCTTCGGTTTCGAGGGATGACCATTCGACCGGCACTTCTATCTGCTGATAATCGGCGCCCCTGTCAACTGCGGCATAGTTTTTATTTACAATATCGTCACCCTTTTTACCATAGGTTTTCTTAATCATATACTTCATCTGCTCGACTGCAAGTTCGTAAGGTATTACTCCTGTTATCTTGAAGAAAGCCGATTGCAGGATAGTATTTGTACGGTTACCAAGTCCTATTTCGCCGGCGATACCTGTTGCGTTGATTATATAGAATGTGATATTGTTTTTGGCAAGATATTTCTTTACGTGGGCGGGAAGGTTTTCCTTCACCTGCTGTTCGTTCCACACGGTATTGAGGAGGAATATCCCGCCTCGCTTCAGTCCTTTGGTTACATCATAAAGCCGCAGATATGCCTGAACATGGCATGCAACAAAGTCGGGAGTATTAACCAGGTATGTTGAGCGGATAGGTTTGTCGCCGAAACGGAGATGTGAGGCGGTGAATCCGCCGGACTTCTTGGAATCGTATGCGAAATAAGCCTGGCAGTATTTATCTGTGTTATCACCTATAATCTTGATAGAGTTCTTGTTTGCCCCAACCGTACCGTCGGCGCCTAATCCGTAGAACTTTGCCTCGTATGCTCCGCCTTCGAGTTCGAGTTCATTCTTTTGCGGCAGCGAAGTAAATGTTACATCGTCAACGATACCTATTGTGAAGCCGCTTTTAGGAGTGGATAGCGACAAGTTTTCGTAAACCGAAAGGATCTGCGCCGGTGTAGTATCTTTCGAGGACAGACCGTATCTTCCGCCGACTATTAGCGGTTTTTGTTCATTGGCGATGTCTTTACGCTGTGCGAATGCCTCGATAACATCCATATAGAGGGGTTCGCCGGGCGCTCCAGGTTCTTTGGTTCTGTCCAGGACGGCTATCCGGCGAGTAGTTTCGGGCAATGCTTCATTAAGGTGTTTGACCGAGAATGGTCTGAAAAGATGTACGGCGACCAGCCCGACCTTTTCACCTTTGGAGGTAAGGTAATCGACTGTTTCGCGGATTGCTTCGGTAACCGATCCCATTGCGATAATTACCCGTTCGGCATCGGGTGCGCCGTAGTAATCGAACAGTTTATAGTTGCGTCCCGTCAGCGCCGACAGTTTTTTCACATAATCATCTACTATGTCCACTACTTTGTTGTAATAAACGTTACATGCTTCGCGAGCCTGGAAGTATATGTCGGGATTCTGCGCTGTACCTCGCGCTACGGGGTTTTCGGGATTCAGTGCGCGTTTACGGAACTCAGCGAGCGCCTTTTGGTCTATCAAAGGAATGAGGTCTTCATTGCTTAGTGCCTCTATCTTTTGTATTTCGTGCGAGGTACGGAAGCCGTCGAAGAAGTGCACGAAAGGTATGCGCGACTTGATAGCTGCCAGGTGCGCTACTGCCGCCAAGTCCATAACTTCCTGTACGGAACCTGTTGCGAACATTGCTACACCGGTTTGGCGGACAGCCATAACGTCCTGGTGGTCACCGAAGATTGAAAGGGCATGAGAGGCGAGTGCACGCGCCGATACGTGATATACGCCAGGCAGGAGTTCGCCTGCAACTTTGTACATATTTGGAATCATCAGCAGTAATCCTTGCGATGCGGTGAAGGTGGTAGAGAGCGTACCGGCTTGAAGAGCGCCGTGCATAGCTCCTGCGGCTCCTGCTTCGGATTGCATTTCATCGACCCGGACGGTTTCACCGAAGATATTTTTACGACCTGCCGCCGCCCATTCGTCCACATATTCAGCCATCGTTGAACTCGGTGTGATAGGATATATAGAGGCAGTTTCGGAGAACATATACGCGACATGCGCCGCAGCCTGGTTACCGTCACACGTTATGAATTTCTTTTCTTTTATCATATTTGATACAATTATTCTTTTCTTTTGGCGGTGCAAAGGTAATAAAAATAATTGAGATATGAGTCAAGTATCGAAAATTAACAGGCAAGCGTTCGGGGTTATAGAGGATCAATCATAACTGAGCGCCGGCATACCAAGACTGTATACGCTTATACTTTGTAACACCGTACGCCAGCATACTGTAACACCGTATGCCAGCATACTGTAATCTCCGACGCCTGCGTCGGGACACCTCCGACGCTTGCGTCGGGACACTTCCGACGCTTGCGTCGGGATACATCTGTCGCTTGCGTATGTGCATACTGTATGCTTACAGATGACGGGAAGGTTTGCAGAATCAAATATTATTCGTACCTTTGCATTTCTGTATGGCGTGTGCCCGGACACGGTACGGTGAGGCGCCGCCGGTTTTTATTAATGTGCAAATACTTATTTCAATGACAGTAAGATACATTTTTAGAGATGAGAATGAAGGGTCATGGGTGAAGGACTGCAAAGTGAAGGGTTATGAGAAGAGTTAAGGTTATGAAATCAATATATTACGGGTTGTTGGCTGCCGTCCTGTCCTTCATTCCGGTAGCGGCGTCCGCTCAAAAGACCGACGCAAACATCAACGGGCATGTGGTGGACGCCAGGACAAATGAACATCTTCCTTACGTAATCGTATCCCTCAAAGGTACCACGATAGGGATTACAACAGATGCGACGGGGCATTATTTCCTGAAAGATATTCCGGTAGGCGAGTTCACCATCACCGCATCGTATTTGGGATACAAGACGGATGAACAACAGATTACCGTGGTCGCTAACCGGACGCAGGAAATTAACTTTGTGCTTGAAGAGGAAAGCCTGTCGCTAAATGAAGTAGTAGTCTCGGCGACTCGTAACGAGTCTTCCAAACGGGATGCGGGCGTAATTGTAAATGTTATCTCCGGTAAAGTCTTTGACGCTGTCGCCGGTAGCAATATGGCGGAGACGATGAACTTCCAGCCGGGCTTGCGGGTGGAAAATAACTGCGGGAACTGCGGTACAACTCAGCTGCGCATCAACGGACTGGAAGGTCAGTACTCCCAGGTATTGCTCGACAGCCGTCCGGTATTCAGTTCGCTCGCGGCGGTCTATGGGCTTGAACAACTGCCGGCGGCGATGATTGAACGGGTGGAAGTTATACGCGGCGGAGGCTCGGCGCTGTTCGGCTCAAACGCGATAGGAGGCGTGGTGAATGTTATTACCAAAGAGCCGCTGCGTAACTCAATCTCCCTGTCCAACATTACCAATATGCTTGCCGACGGAGCCAATGACGTCAATACCTCGCTCAACGGGTCTTTCGTCTCGGATGACTACAGGGCGGGCGTTTACCTGTTCGGGATGGTGAAAAACCGCGATCAGTACGACCGTAACAATGACGGCTTTTCAGATATTCCCCAAATAAAGTCCGAAACGACAGGCTTTAGAGGATACTATCGTACCGGCACCTACTCCCGCCTGACGGCTGAATATCACCATATACACGAGATGAGGCGCGGGGGGAACAACTTCAACAGACCGCCACATGAAGCCGATATTGCCGAATACCTCGATCATCTGATTGACGGCGGCAGCACACATTTTAACCTCTTCAGCCCTGACGGAAAACACCGCCTCAACATATACGCTTCCGCTCAGAGTATTCGGCGTAACAGTTACTTCGGCGCCGAACGCATGACCGATAATTACGGCAATACCTCGGACAAGACGTTTGTTACGGGAGCACATTATACATACGGCTTCGAGTTCCTTATGCCCTCAGAACTGACTGCCGGCGCCGAATATAATTACAATGACCTGGAAGACTCCTTCGCAAGCCTTAACCGCAGCATCATGCAGACCGCCCATATTGCCGGCGGCTTCGTGCAGAATGAATGGAAAACCGGTCAAGTAGGAATATTAGCCGGCGCAAGGGCGGATAAACACAGCATGATGAACAAGCCGGTCATCAGTCCACGCGGGACGTTACGCTACAGTGTCAATCCTTCGGTCAATTTCCGAGCAAGCTACTCCAGCGGCTACCGCGCTCCGCAAGCCTACAACGAAGACCTACATATCGAAGCGGTAGGCGGTACGCTTGGGCTGATAGAACTTTCAAAGGACCTTAAGCCGGAACGCTCGCACAGTGTAAGCGTCTCGGCTGACCTCTACCGCAACTTTGGGAGTGTGCAGGCAAATGTATTGGTAGAGGGCTTCCATACGCTGCTCGACAATGTTTTTGCAATAGAAAAGACCGGCGAAGATGCCCAAGGGAATATTGTTTACACGCGCCGTAATGCTTCGGGAGCTACCGTCGGCGGGTTAAATGCGGAGGCAAAGATAGGCATTCCCGGAAGGTTCGAGATGCAGTTAGGTTATACCCTGCAACGAAGCAGGTACGCGAATCCCGAACAGTGGTCGGTAATGCTCGCCCCACAACGGAAGATGTTTCGTGCACCGGATAACTACGGGTACTTCACGTCCAACCTTACCCTGTCTCGCGACCTGAAGGTATCCGTCTTCGGAAACCATACCGGATCAATGCTCGTCAAGCATACTCTCAACGGGATTGATATGGAAAAGAATACACCGTCATTCTTCGATCTGGGCGCTAAACTGTCTTACCGTCTCCGCATCAGTAAAACGCTGGATATTGAACTGAACGGCGGAGTGAAGAATATCCTGGACAGTTTCCAGGAAGACCTCGACTACGGACAGATGAAGGACGCGGCGTATGTGTATGGTCCTTCGTTACCGCGTATGGTCTTCGTCGGCATAAAAGTAGGGGTGTAGAACCTGTTCTTATTTACCGTTCAACTGTTTTATAAGCGTCAACTCGCTTTCGCTATAAGGTGTGAAGTCACCGTGAAAAAGATCGTGTTGCCATTGTCCGGTATGTGGAAGGTTTGCCGGACGGAACCCCCACGGGAGGTTGGTCTGTGTCTTGCCGTTTACCAATCCCCATAGAATAGCGCCTACATTTTCCGTCTTCAGCAACGGCATGATGTCTTCGATAGTCGATTTGGAGGGACGGTTCATCCATTCGCTGCACAGTACCGGTCGCCCGTGACGTTTCAGTTCGGTAATCTGTTCCTGCATACCGTCCTTCGGACTGTAACAATGGTAAGAGATGATGTCGGAATTATCAAGTATTATACTGTTAAGGTCTTTGTTGCCGTTCCAGACAGCAACTGTCAGCGGCTGCGCAGGATTGATTTCCCGCGCCCATGCAAATACTTTCTTTAGAAGAGGAAGACTGTGCGAGCCAAGGTTGGAATTGGTCGGCTCGTTGTACAAGTCCCAGAGGAAGATACGCCGGTCATCACGGAACTTCCGCAGAACATCCTTTACATACGTTTCGAGTTGTGGATGATAACGCTCGTCAATGACCATCGTATGCCCCGGCGACGGCGACCATGCCCAGGCATACCACCCAATCAACGGCTCAGGCTGTCTGCCGACAACAGGGTCGGTATTTACCCCGAACACACAGTCGTCAAAGAAGCAGGGCATGACCCGGATATGATGCCGGTCACATATAGCAAGGAACTTGTCAAGCGTTTTCAGGAAATACTTCGGATCGTCGGCATAAACAGCGTGCTGCAACACCACACGTACGCAGTTGAATCCAAGCGCCTCCGCCAATGCAAGTTCCCTGTCTATCAGTTTCGGATTAAAACTCGTCTTGTCCCACATTGCAGTGTAGTTGATGGCGTCGGACGGGATGTAATTGACACCGTTAAACCACCCTGAATCGCCGTACCACCGGTTTGCCTTTTCTGCAGTCCAGCGACCGTCCTGCGCAAATACACCTGTCATCAGGGGCAGGCAAAGGCATAAGATCATTATTAGTTTCTTCATACTTATGTTTGTTATTGTTCAAGATAATCAATCCATGCTTTCATCTCTCCCGGTTCGCGGTTGTCCCACGCATAATAAGGTATCATGGTAAATACAGTACTGCCGGTTGTCGCAGTGATTGCAGTGATGCCGCCGGGAAGCGAAGGATGTGTCGCCGTATCGAAAACTGTTTCTGGCGACAGGGCGATACGGTCGAAATCATTAAGGTTGTCTGCCTCTTCTATGCAATAGACAAGCGGACCTCGCCTCACGGCGCGCTTTCCAATGTTTTCCTTCACATTAGGATCCGCAGCGACTACCTTTACCGGCATATCAAGTGAGAGGATAATACTGTCGCCGGAGTTCCATTTACGGTCAAGGACAGCATATCCTTTTTCTATCGTCGGGGATGTAACTGCTTTTCCGTTGACGGTAATGACATACGATTTACACCAGTCGGGCAATCGCAGTCGTATGGATTTCTTCAAAGGGGATGAGGCAGCGACTACCGTCAACGTTACTTTGCCGTCCCACGGATAATTAGTTTCCTGGCGGAGCGTGACGGTCTTTCCATTAACATCTATCTCTGCCGTGTTGCCTGTATAGAGGTTCACCCAGATAGCATCGGCGGATATTCCGTAAATATAGTTGCCGATTGACGGAAGGAAACGGGAGATCTGGCTCGGACAGCAGGCGCATCCGTACCATTCCTTACGGTGATGGTTTCCTTTCGATGCGAGGGGATTTACATAGAAGAACCTGTCGCCGGCAAGGGAAATCCCTGCAAGTGCACCGTTATACATTGAGCGTTCCAGAACGTCGATATATTTGGAATCGCCGGTGAAATGGTTCATGCGCCAGTTCCAGTAAACCATACCGACAGAAGCGCAGGTCTCGCAGTATGCTTCATAGTTCGGAAGATCATAATCCTCTGTGAATCCCTCATTACGATGCGATGAACCGATACCTCCCGTGACGTACATATTCCTCAGCACAACGTCATCCCAAAGTCGGTTCATTGCATTGACATACCCTGTATCTCTCCTGAGAGCGGCAACGTCTGCCATCCCGCAGTAAAGGTACATCGAGCGAACCGCGTGACCTGCAATGTCAGTCATTTCGCGTACAGGCTTATCATCCTGATAGTATGCCGGATCCCACGTTCCTTCACCGCCCATACTTCCATGCCCGTGCCCGCGTTCTTCGAGTAACCAATTAGCCAGATCAAGGTATTTCCCGTTGCCGGTAACACCGTACAGTTTCACAAGGGCGAGTTCTATTTCCTCGTGTCCGGGCACCCAGTGCCGTTTGCCGGGTCCGAATACTGACATCATATAGTCTGCCATCCGTATGGATACGTCGAGGAGTTTACGCTTACCGGTCGCCTGGAAATATGCTGTAGCGGCTTCTATCATGTGTCCTGCGCAATACATTTCGTGCTTGTCCATGTTCTTCCAGCGATTCTCCAAACCGGTCAGCGTATAGAACGTATTTATATATCCATCGGGCTGTTGCGCCGCTGCGAACTTATCAATCCATTCGTCGGCTTTCTTTTCCAGTTCGGGGTTGTGATTATTCTGCAAGGTATATGCAATACCTTCGAGCGCCTTATAGACGTCCGAATCATCGAAGAAGATGCCGGAATGTACGCCTTCGCCTTTTGCTGCATTTTCAAAGTTCCTGATCCTGCCAGTCTTGTTTTCTATCTGGTCGATGCAGACGGCGAGGGTAGTTTCGGCATGACATTTCAGGCGAGGCGCCCAGAAGTTGTCTGAGATCTTCACATGTGAAAAATCTACAGGCTCAATCATTTTGAGAGTCTGTTTTGTTTTCCCGCAGCCGAAAAGAGCGGCGAGAATTAATGTAGAAATAAGAAATTTTTTCATAATATTAATATATAAAACTTACGAAGGAATATTCATTCTGATTCTCCATTCTTTTGGGTAAAAATTATTGGCTCTGACACCTATATTTTTAACGAAGCCGAGCGGCAAACCGTTATAAGTCAAAAGGACAAATCCTTTCGGGATTTCAGGCGGAACGTCATACAAAGCCTCTCTGTGAAGATATTTAAGAGCCGTCGATGTATCTAATTCCCAATGCGGGAAAACATTCTCAGGAAGGGCTGTAGACATAGCAAGTTCGTGCGGAGGGGCAGGATGTTTGTTCCAATTTGCAAGCATCTCGGCAGCATTGTAAACAATTTTCAAAGAATCAAGACTTAAAGAATTTTTCTCCCAAAAACTTCCTTTCTTCCTCATACCGGCAATAAAAAACCCTTCACCTTTTGTATTGTGTATTATGAAACGTTTTGGCGGTTCGAGAAGTTCTGCTCCGAGTTCGTTACAAATCCATTCGATATTCTCCTCATTTTCTTCGCGGTTATAGGTACATGTGCAGTAAATGATTATTCCGCCGGATTTAAGGGCAGGAAAAACATCGGCAACGATCCGCCGCTGACGTTTGGCACACAGGCGAACGTTTTCGACCGACCATTCTTTAATCGAATCAGGATCTTTTCTGAACATACCTTCGCCCGAACAGGGAAGATCGCACAGGATAAAGTCAAAGAACCCGGATAATTTACCGATTTCTGACGGATCGCTGTTTGTAACGATAGTTTCAGGATTTCCCCATTTAACAATGTTTTCGACAAGGACAGGCACTCTGGAACGAATCACTTCATTTGCTACTAAAAGGCTACCTTTGGGAAGAATGGACGACAGATGCGTTGCTTTACCTCCCGGAGCGGCGCATATATCTAAAGCCTTTACCGGACTGTCAATATATTGACGAACAAAATGTTCCAAATACATTGAGGAGGCTTCCTGAACATAATAACCGCCTGCATGAAACAAAGGATCGAGAGTAAACACCGGTCTTTTGGTTAGATAATACGCATCCTCAGCCCATGGAACTTTATCATAATCGCAGTTTATATCTCGCATCTTTTTTCTATTGAAGCGAATACTTACAGGACTTTCATCATTCAATGCGCTTTCAAATTCGTACCATTGATCGCCTGTGATGTCGCGTGTACGTGAAACAAATTCAGGAGGAAGAATCATTGACACTGTCATTTTTGAAACACAAAATTACATAATTTTTTACATCTATTAAAGAAAAGGGGCAATCTTTTTCAGATTGCCCTCTCTCTATTATAGTTAGGAAAATGACTTTCTTACCGCTTAACTACCTTCAACGTCTTACCGCCTGCACGGACGATGTAAACACCCTTCGGAAGATTACCTGCTGCGACATATTCACCACCTTCGACGGTTTGCTGTAATACAATGCGACCACTAAGATCGGTTATTATTACTTTGGTCGGAGCAGTGATACCGTTTATGCGGAAACTTTCCGTTACGGGATTCGGATAAACATTGGTCGAAGAAACGAAGATGGAGAAAAAGTCGGTCGAGATTGAAGTGACTGAAGCGCGATGAGCGTCTGAGGCAAACTTAATTTTTCCTTCTTTCTCGAGATTGATGATGCCTTCAGCTACTATGGCTTTAAACTGGGCTTGATTGCCCTCTACCACTTTAGCTGCTGCTTTTCCGAGCAGTGCTCTTACGTCCTGGGTGAACTCTTCGTTTACCGTTTCAAGACGTGTTCTTACTTTTCCTGTATTAGGCGCCAGGAAGCGCAACTCTAATTTACCTTTCATAATGATGATTTATTTTAAATTGGTTTATTGATTATTATAACTATATACGAATTCTTTTACTGCGTTTGTTCAAGAAAACTGGAGTTCAGGCGCCTGAACTTTTTCTTTATAAATCTCTGGCCTGGGGACCTTTTCTACAGCTTCTCTAAACTCCTTCTTTGAAGGGATGTTGAGTTCTTCTATGCTATATTTTATGATGAGAGCGGCAAAAACGATAGCTGTAATCCAGAAAACCGCTGCTAAGGTGGAGAGGTATATAAACCCGATGGACTTGAGGGTGATTTTTGTAGTTTTTTTCATATTACTCACTGTAGATGGTTTCTATCTGTATCACCTCACCGTTGAGAATGGAGAGTGTCAGATAATCTATGCCGAAGTTGCGGAGAGTGTGTACTCTCCAATGAGAGGTGGTGAGAGTATAATAAGTGCCTAATGCGTTAGTTGTTACTGTTCCCTTGTTGAAGAACTGGAGATCAAGTGACGAAACTTTGGTGCCATACTTTATAGTTTTAGGATTGAAAGAATAAGCATAATAATCAAGTTTCGTATCCTTAACTGTAAGAGAGTCCTTGAAACAACGAGAGCGGGCGCATACCCATGAGAGGTAGGCTTGTTCCTTTGACTCCTGTGCACGCTGAAAAGACACACTGCCATCCTCGTTTTTAAGAATCCGATAAAACCCCCCACAAAAACTGGAGTACGTTACCTTAGGGCGGTCTTGTCCTGGTATGACTCTGTGAAACTCGTAGTAAAGTTGATTGCTAAGTGAAAGGGCTGCGTGTAATGTGTAGGTATCGTCTCCTTTATAATAACAAAAACCTCCTCTGGTTATGAAGATAAGTTTAGAACTGTCTTCGAAGAAGATGGTGTAAGTTTCGGTTTTCTTTTCGTGAGACCTGGTGAACTCAGTTCTGGCTACCTCAGAGGAGAGATTTTCAGTTAGTTTTAGGAATGTCTCATCGTCTTTCCATTTAAGGTTACGTGCATTCAAGTCCTTGCCTGAGAATACTTCGACGTAGCGAGCTGATTCGTTCACCTCGTCAGTCATATTATTAAGCTTACCAATATGGTATTGTTTGTGGTAGTCTATTAATTCTTTAAAGGATTGTGGAGCGTGAGACCAGTCGTCGTCTGAGAGGTCGGCGTGCATCCTAAAAAGCTGTACATTGCCAAGTTTCATTAACTCTCTAAAAGAGAGTCGTTCGCCTTCGTAAGTGACAATGTAATCGAGAGAGTCGGGAGGGGTTGGAGTAGCAGCCTGAAGTTTGGGGGCTGATACCGCCAGGCAGAAGGTGAAGATGTAGAATACTGCTAAATTGCTTTTTAAGTTGCTTTTTAAATTTCTTTTCATAAAATTGTATAGATTGATTATTATAACTATATACGAATTCTTTTACTGCGTTTGTTCAAGAAAATCTGCGAAGCCCTTGCGAATTCCTTTTACCAAGCATTGTTCGAACAATGTTGTGAACTCATACTCTTTAAATATTCCCTTTAGGCGGTTTTCGGGGACACCGTCGAGAGCAATGTTGTAAACAAACCGGCCAGCTCGGTCCCCAGTGAAGAGAGCTACGACCCTTTGAAGACAGTAGGCCATAAAAGCATCTTCGAAGTGCTCGCGTGCAAAGTTTAACTCTTCTTCTGAAAACTTGGCGTTCATATGCGCCTGAACTTTTTCTTTATAAATCTCTGACCTGGGAACCTTTTCTACAGCTTCTCTAAACTCCTCCTTTGAGAGGATATAGTGGTGCTGGAGGTACAAACGTGCCGGCTTATCACCGGTCTTTACGGGGAGTTTGTCGTTTGAGAGGATATCGTGGTGCTGGAGGTACAAACGTGCGTAACTCCGAATTACTTTTCGAACTCCATGATAAGGTGAGAGGATATCGTGGTGCTGGATGTATAAACGTGCAGGAAATAGAAAGGGGTATGTGATGGGGCCTGTGATGAGGTCTTGTTCAATCGCTTGCCTCTGTTCTTCTGTGGTACATGCTAAAACGAAGGTGCTGAAACTGACAGATGTGAGGAGGTAAACCACTGCTAAGAAATAGACAGCCTCTAAGGGGATGTACAATAGGTACCTTTTTAGATTCTTTTTCATTTGATTGTTTTTTAATGTTATTTTTAAATAAGAATTTGTTATTTATTTCTCTCAAATAAGGTCTTTAAGGACATTAAAGACTTCAAAGATCCCGCCCAACCAACCTAACTTCTCCTCAGGAGAAGTTAAGACCGGCATCGGTGAAGGTGCGGGGAACCCACACGGCGAAGAGAGCGTAAAACAAAAAGTTGTCTGGACGAGTAACGTTGACGTTTTAAGGTAATTTATTAATTCCAACCTCTTTCCCGAATTTGCCACTCTACGGTCAGCGCCGGCTTGCAATAATTATACGCTTAACTCAATCCGATTGCAGCGAGGAAAAGCCCGCCAACAGAAATAAACAAGATAAGCCAGATCAACGAAATCACAAGTCCTGCAATTGCCAATCCGTTCGGCTGTTTGAACACTCCGACAAACGAAAGGACCAGTCCCAAAATCCATAAAATCCAGCTCAAAAACGGTATCCAACAGATGAATACGGTTATCAACGCGAGTACGAAACCTGCCGTTCCAACCCCGTTGGACTTTGGGGGTTGCTGTTGATTGACAATAATTGTCTGTCCCTGCTGTGGAATTTGTCCACTGTTTTGTGAATCTGACATAATATATAAATAATTTTTAAAAATTGCGCCTACTCTTTGAAGGATTTTCGGCTATTCACTCCTTGTTTTATTTGTATTTTTAATTTAACTTGTTTATGACTAATCATGTCTCCGCCCAACCAACCTAATCTCTCCTGAGGAGAAGTTAAAACCGGCATCGGTGAAGGTGCGGGGAACCCACACGTCGAAGTTAGCGTAAAACAAAAAGTTGTCTGAGCGCATAGCGCGAGTTCTTTTTGTTTAGTGAACGAGCCGATTGTGGGTCGCACCGAAGCCGCAGCCTTGATTTTTTGTGTTACTTTTGTATCAAGACAAAAGTAACGAAGAAAGGTCTTTAAGGACATAAAAGATAATTTAGTTCTTTGTTTTTAATTCTTTTTGCAGCCGTTCAATTTCCTGCCGTTGGCGTTCAACTTCCCTGATTTGTTCCTCAAATTCTTCGTGATGTTGGCGGTCGAGTTCGGCTACAAGGTCACGAGTTGTGAGCGGCATGGAGAAGGTCGGCTGATTACCGAACTTTGGTTCATCGTCAATGTGTTTCAGGAACGAGGCGGTGA
>JAISYU010000047.1 GCA_031269685.1 Dysgonamonadaceae bacterium
TCCGCAACTGTCCGCAACTTTCCTTTTCATCGGAAATATTCTTTACAAATGATACCATATATCACAATATTAGAAATAAATATTGTGCAAGGTACGATATTTAACGGGAATATGAAACAGTTGCGGGTTAGTTTACCGGAAATTAATAAAGAAAGAGGGTTGCCCTTTTCGGGGCAACCCTAATACTTTCGGTGGTCAGGAGATTTACTTTTTGTACAGCGGACCGTACGCCGCACAGGCTCTGTAATCCGCACCCTCCTTGTCCATTCCGAATGAGTTCCAGGAAGCAGGGCGGTATATCCTGTCATCCGGCAAGTTGTGCATGCAGACAGGTATGCGGAGGATAGAACAAAGGGTGACAAGTTCGGCGCCGATATGCCCGCAGTTAATAGATCCGTGGTTGGCGCCCCAGTTATTCATTACGGAATATACATCTTTAAAGGCATCCTTCGCAGGATCAAGGCGCGGAACAAACCATGTCGTGGGCCACCCCTTATCAGTGCGCTCGTCAATAATCCTGAATGATTCTTCGTCAAGGTCGCCCGTCCAGCCTTCGGCAAACTGCAAGACAGGTCCAAGACCTTTCACGATGTTCAGCCGCACCATCGTGCAGGGCATTCCACCGCGCGTAAGAAACTTGGAAGAATAGCCGCCTCCCCTGAAATATTCACGGTTGGCAGGCATCCATGTCGTAGCGTCAAGGCAGGCTTGCGCTTCCTCTTCGGATATTTTCCAGAAAGGCTTCATAGTCGGGTTGCCGCTCTCATCGTTTTGCCGACCGCTTCCGTCAAGCGATGCGGCGCCGGAATTGATCAGGTGTATCATACCGTTTTCAATCAGTCCGGCAGGCTTCTTTCCTGTAACACGTTCGATGGCGTCCGGACTCCAATATGTACGTACGTCGGCGAAGATAGAAGCGGTGTTGGTAAGCAGGTAACCGAACAGCATAGCCGTTCCGTTGAGCGCATCGTTCTCGGTCGCCAGCACAAACGGAGCGCGGATACCATTCCAGTCAAACGAAGAATTGAGAATCGCTTCCGTAAAATCCCCGTTGGGATAAAAATCCGTCCACTGCCGCTGCCCCTGGAAACCACCCGCGATAGCATTATGCCCGAGCGCTTCCTCTCCGAATCCTATCTCTTTGAGTTTTGGGTTGCCGATTAAAAGATCACGAACAATTAGCGTCATCTTTACGATAAACTCCCAGTCGGCGGCGCTTTGTTCACCGGAACGTATCAAGTCGGGACGGTTGATGGTGTCTTTGCCTTGATGACAGTTCTTCTTAGCCCACGAAAGAGCCTTTTTGTATTCATCCTTATCATAAATACCTTCCGACATACGACGAATAATTTCAACTTCATCAATCCCTTCGCAACGCATTCCAAGATAGTCTTCAAAGAAATCGGCGCTGACAATCGAACCGGCTATGCCCATACAGACCGCGCCGATGGACAGGTAGGATTTACCTCGCATGATCGATGCCGCAAGGGCTGCGCGGGAAAATAACAGCAGTTTCTCCTTGACATCTGCAGGGATCTCGGTGTCGGTTGCATCTTTGACGTCATGACCGTAAATACCGAACGCAGGAAGACCTTTCTGTGCATGCGCTGCAAGGACGGCGGCAAGATATACCGCTCCCGGGCGTTCGGTACCGTTAAAGCCGTAAACCGCCTTGATGGTGTGCATGTCCATATCCATAGTCTCGCTACCATAGCACCAGCAAGGGGTCACGGTAATAGTAACGCCTACGCCTTCCCTGGCAAATTTGTCTGCCGCTGCTGCACTCTCCGAAACACGACCGATAGTCGAATCTGCTATCACAAACTCAACGGGCGATCCGTCGGGGTATCTTAATTCTGCCGACAGGTAGTTTACTACGCTTTTCGCTAAATTCATCGTCTGAATTTCCAGCGATTCGCGTACGCCACCCATTCTTCCGTCAATAGTAGGACGTATTCCAATCTTGGGAAATCTGCCCTGAAATCTTTTTCTTTCCATGATTTTTTATTATTATAATGTTTTCTTCCTTAATTCAAAATCTTTACCGAGATACTTCTCCCTGACCACAGGATTTGCCGCAAGATCTTCGGCGATGCCCTGATATAGTACTTTCCCGTCGAAAAGTAGATACGCACGATCGGTAATGCTCAGGGTCTCATGGACATTGTGGTCGGTGATGAGTATGCCAATGTTCTTATGTTTCAATTGACCGACAATTTGTTGTATATCCTGGACCGCTATCGGGTCCACACCGGCAAAAGGCTCGTCAAGCATAATAAACTTCGGGTCAATAGCCAGGCAACGGGCTATCTCCGTACGCCTCCTTTCACCCCCAGACAACTGATCGCCAAGACTTCTGCGGACTTTTTGCAATCCAAATTCCGAAATAAGGTTTTCAAGTTTCTCTTCCTGCTCGGCAGCAGTCTTATTCGTCATTTCCAGTACAGCGCGTATGTTATCCTCTACCGAGAGTTTGCGAAATACCGACGCTTCCTGCGCAAGGTAACTTATACCGCTCTGCGCACGCCGGTAAACCGGATATTTGGTAATGTCAGTTTCGTTAAGGAATATCTTGCCTTCGTTCGGAGCAATCAGTCCGACCGTCATGTAAAATGTTGTTGTCTTACCTGCCCCGTTAGGTCCGAGCAAGCCGACAATCTCTCCCTGCCTTACATCTATGGAAACGTGATTGACTACGGTACGGCTCTTGTATCGCTTTACTAAGTTTTCGGTGCGAAGGATTATTTGCTCCATAAAATATCCTGAATTGAAGAACAAAGGTAATAAAATTTTAATTAATTTTGCATCCCTGAAAATGCCTGTTATATGAATCCAATAGAAATTATCCGAAAATATTACCAAAAAGGTACCGACTTATATGAAATACTGATGGATCACAGTTTTTCGGTCGCTTACAAGTCCCTGCATTTAGCCCGTTTACATCCCGAAATGAATCTCGATACAGATTTTATTTTCGATGCGGCAGTATTGCATGACATAGGGATTTTCCAAACAACTGAACCTAAATTTCACTGTTTTGGTGAGTTCCCATATATATGTCATGGATACTTAGGCTATGAACTGTTGATGGCTGAAGGATTTCCCCGTCATGCTTTGGTTTGCGAACGGCATACAGGGACAGGATTGAGTTTGCAGAGGATTATTCATGACTCCCTGCCTCTTCCGCACCGCGATATGCAACCACAAAGCCTGGAGGAACAGTTGATTTGCTTTGCCGATAAGTTTTTTTCCAAAAGCCGTCCCGGAAAGGAGAAAAAGATTGAGAAAATCCGCAAAAGCCTGTCTAAACACGGACAAGAACCTGTGGATAAATTCGATGCGTGGTGCAGACTGTTCATTGGATAACCGCATAAATCAATTTCCCTGTGCAGCTTTTGCTGCAGCAGCAGCTTGAGCGGCTTTATGTTTTTTTATGCCATCCAATACCTTTTTTGCCTGTGCGTTATCTGGATCATATTCAAGAATTTTACGGTATGATTCTCCTAATTTTTCCGTACTTTTTTCAATAGAATAATAGTAATTACCCAAATAGCGGTAACTTTCCACGATGTCATCTTTCCTGGCGCCGTTTGTATTGTTTTCTATAAGCAATGGCAAAGCCTCTTCGTAATATTTCTTTGCATAACCGGTAAATTCACGTCCGCGTTCTTTGTTGAAGGCATCGGTAATGGTATAAAGTCTTGCTTTCCAGAAATAACCAAGATAGTTATCGGTTTTCCTGCTTATTACATCTGAAAATGCTTTATCAGCCTTTTGGATATAGGTATTGAAAGCCGTTTCGTTGGCAGTTGCAAGTGACGAATCGTTCTTTTCCGCTGCGATGACTTCCGTTTCGGTATATGCAGCGGCAGCAGAATAACACTGCTGTCCGTAGGTAAAGAGGTCAAGGGTAGAATAATCGGGAGTTGCCTCAAAATATTTTTCGTAGAAGCCGATTGCTGCAGGATAATCTTTCGCATCCTTCGCTGCTTGGAGAAGCTTAACGTACAGTAGAGCCTTCTTCGATTCGTCTATCTTTAGTGCATTGTTATAACTTGCCTCTGCTTCTTTTAATAAACCTTTCTTGAGGTAAATATCGCCCTGCGCGGTATGGTCAACGGAGAGTTGTTTGTCGATGGGGGTTATAGTAAGGAAGTTTGTTATTTGTTCTAATGCAAGGTCGTCTTTTCCAAGGGCAAAATTATTGTATGCCTGAATACGTTTCATTACAGTATTTTTGGGATCAATATTCAGTATTGCTTCTATTTCTTTTTCTGCGAGTTCGTATCGTTTTGTAAAGAAGAGCAGTTGAGCATATCGTTCGTGTTGGATTGTCGGCACACCGGGTATGGAAATAAATTTTTCGTAAGCGTCGAGTGCTTTTGTGTAAGCGGCTTCGTAATTGACGGTGTCGTTGTTTTCCTTGTATGCGTCTCCTTTGACGCGGTAAATATCTCCAAGCAGTGCGAATGCAGGAATATATACGGGGTCTATTTTGAATAAATCTCCAAGGTATTCGAGCGAGCGTTCGGGATTAATGTCCTTGTAAACCTGTGCACATTTAAGGTACGCTGCTTTTTCCTGGTTGTTAAACAGGATAGCGTTGTCATATCTTTGCATTGCGTCGCCTATTTTATCCTGTTTCATCATCATATCGCCTTCTGTGGTATATATACCGGAATATTTGTTATTGATTTTGCGTGCTTTTTTCAATGCTTCGGCGGCTTCGCCATATTTTCCGTGTTCAACGTAAGCTTCGGCGACAAGAGTTGGGACTGACGGGTCTTTTTTCGCATGTGCGGTTGCTTGTTTGAACAGTTCTTCCGCTTGTTTGAGGTTTCCTTTTTCGAGTTCGAGGCTACCGTTACCGATGTATCCGAAAGGATATTCGGCATCTGTTTCGATTGAGCGGTCATAGTAAAACTGTGCGGAGTCTTTTAGTCCGAGTTTGTAGTAGGTTTGACCGAGATAGTAGTTATTTTCAGCCTGTTCTTGGGTTGATGTCCCTGTTTGTTGCAGGAAGAAAATCTTTGCCGCGCCGTATAGTTCAGCGCGGTAATACTCAATGCCTTTTTCATTGACATCGGCAAAGGCAGTTGCCGTAATCGGGACAAGCATTATGCATGTCAAAAAGTTTTTAAACTTTGCTTTCATCTTTATTTATTTGTTTTATTATTGATTTTATTTTTGTGGCGGCAAAATTATTACATTTTTTTGATATACACAAGAATATGGTTCATTTCTGATTATTATCCATGGCAAAGAAGAATCAACGGAAGAATTTCCGGAAAGAATAATCAGGTACTTGTTGTAAAAATAATAAAACAGGCTGCCCTTCACTGGACAGCCTGTTTCTTACGGTACCCTGCCTTTTAATTCCATCCGCTGTTAGGAGTGAAACCTGTGCGTCCCGTGTAAGTTTGGTTGGGAATGCTCGGCACACCTATACTTGACAGCGTGTTACCGTCTTCAAATTTAGGCTCAGCAGTATTGGTGGTTGTCTGAGTAGGTTCACAGTAAAACATTCGCACGAAGGCTCCTGCGACGTTTTCGACATCATTGATGGATGTTGATGGTCCCGTGCCGCCTTTTAATGTCTGTATCCAGTCAGGGAAAATCGTTTGCCCTGTAAGATTAAGGGAAGGGTTGCTGGCGTGTGTTTCCATAAGGAAGCCTATCAGGTTATCTATCGAATGACCCGCGGCGTTGAACCAGTTTCTTAGCGGGGTGAAGTCAATGAGTGATGCGATGGCATTGCTGTAGGCATTTGTACGGTTTAAAAAGTACGACATGTCCGTTATATTATTATTCGCGCTGAACCATCCCTGAAGCGGGGTGAGAATGATAGGGAGTGCGATGAGATTGTTGTTGTAGTGTGTAGCGTAAAGGAAGAACGACAGGTTCGTTATAGATGTATTCCCGCTGAACCAGTCTTTTATCGGGTCAAGGTCGATAGAGGATGTGAGGAGATTGTTGTCGGTGTGTGTAAATTGAAGGAAGTACGACAGGTCCTCTATAATAGATGTATTCCCGCTGAACCATCCCTTAAGCGGGGTGAGAATGATAGGGGATGCGAGTTTATTGTCGCCGGCGTGTGTAGCTTGAAGGAACCACGACAGGTTCGTTATAGATGTATTCCCGCTGAACCAGTCTTTTATCGGGTCAAGGTCGATAGAGGATGCGAGGAGATCGTTGAAGTCTTGTGTACCTTGAAGGAAGTTCGACAGGTTTGTTATTTTATTATTCGCGATGAACCACCCCGAAAGTGGACCAAGGATAATGGGAGTTTCGAGGTTAGTGTTGCCGGCGTGTATATATGCAAGGAAGAACGACAGGTCCGTTATCGATGTATTCCCGTTGAACCACCCAGAAAGCGGGCTAAGGCTAATTGGTGATGTGAGAGAAGTGTTGCTGGAGTGTGTAAAGCTAAGGAAGTTCGACAGGTCCGTTATTGATTCATTCCCGTCAAACCATCCATCAAGACCACTAAGGTCGATTGGTGATGTGAGAGAAGTGTTGCTGCAGTGTGTAAAGCCAAGGAAGTTCGACAGGTCTGTTACTGTGTCCGGCATTTATATGTATCTGCAATTTTAGCGCCGGTAGTAAGGTTTGAGCAGTCATAAAACATATAGGCGAACATCGAGGAAGCATTGGTGGCTGTAGTACTTTCAGGCGCAAAAGCCATAGTAGTTAGCGGGGCGTCTATTGATATAAGTTTCTGCTTATTGGCAGCAGTATTTGCGTTGCCGGTAGTTTGGTAGCCGATATGTCCGAATGCATTTCCCCAGCCGGCGGTAAATGGGCAGGCGTGCGGGGTGATGCATATTTGATGCGTTCCTGCTTCTAAGCCGGTGAGTGCAATGCCGTCGTTGGAGCCTGTACTATTATCGTAATTCACTGCCTCGTCTCCGTCAACTGAAACATTCCAGTTGTAAGGATGAGGAGATGTATTGCCTACCCTACCGGAGGTAGGTATGTAGTAATCGTCCCCATCAGTATCGATTTTGATTGTGAACAGGATCTGTTCTTGTATAGCTCCTTCGGGTTGGCATGTCTGTATCCATCTTGAGCCGTTCCAGGTCTCGACGCACTTGGTGTCGATATTAAATATCTGAAGACCTTTCGCAGAATCTTTTTCTGCTTGCGTTGCGAGGGCTTTCAGGTTCG
Organism: Dysgonamonadaceae bacterium; assembly: GCA_031269685.1. Lineage (GTDB taxonomy): Bacteria > Bacteroidota > Bacteroidia > Bacteroidales > Azobacteroidaceae > Azobacteroides. Next base: position 7,168 of record JAISYU010000047.1, read on the forward strand.
TGGTTAGATCCTCCCGCTCACAGAAAGTCATCTGCGGTAGCCGCAACCCATTCGCACCATTACTAACGAGTTCCAATAGTGAAAACGATTGCGGATCAGTTGTCGCCCCGATTGTTACTTGCGCCTTAGCGCCTGCGCTTATCATCAGGAGCGCTACTGCAATTAAAAAGTATTTTTTCATTGTTGAAATTATTAAATGTTTTGATAAATATTTTTTGTTATTTCTTTTCTCTCAAGGAAAGTCTTTAAGGACTTTAAAGACATTAAGGAATCATACCTCTCCAGGGGAGAGGTTAAAACCGGCCTCGGTGAAGGTGCGGGGAACCCACACGGCGAAGAGAGCGTAAAACAAAAAGTTGTTTGAGCGCATAGCGCGAGTTCTTTTTGTTTAGCGAACGAACCGATTGTGGGTCGCACCAAAGCCGCAGCCTTGATTTTTTGTGTTACTTTTTTATCAAGACAAAAGTAACGAAGAAAGGTCTTTAAAGCCATAAAAGATAATTTAGTTCTTTGTTCTTAACTCTTTTTGAAGTCTTTCAATTTCCTGCCGCTGACGTTCTACTTCGAGGATATGTTCCTCGAACTCTTCGTGATGCTGCCTGTCAATAGCCCTGACAAGATCTTCCGTTGTGAGCGGCATCGAGAAGGTCGGTTGATTGCCGAATTTCGGCTCATCTGCGACATGCTTCAAAAACGCTGCTTTGATGATAAACTGCTTACCGTGCGAACCGACAGGCATCTTGATGTCATTGTGCAGGTTGTTGGTCATCCCACGGTATATTTCGTCTTTACCGTCGGAAGATGTGATTACGATAAGCGCATTTTTTACGCCATGGGGCCACCCGTGAAGCACCGGACCGGCATTTTCACCCGACGACTGGTCAATTACAACGCGGATAAAATCTTCGTTGATAATCGTTACCTTAACTTCCGCAATTACGTCCGTCTCCTTAGACCGCTCATGCTTTCCGCCTCTTTCGCCGGGCAGCAGGAAGCCGAGTGAATGAACATCGTCAGCCGTTAGCGCACCTGCGATATACGCCTGTACCACCCAGTTTTGCACCTGTAAAAGACACAATCCGACAGTCGATTTGAGCAGCGTATTACGTGCTGCGCGGTCGTCGGTAGAGCCAGCGGTTGTTCGGCAATGGTTAATCAGCGTCTGCAATGCATTACGATTCGTGGTCAGCAGATCGAGCAGGGTAGGCGGAACAATCCATTCTTTTTGATGTTCCGTTAACTTGTTGACCAAATTGTCGATGTTGCTGAACTGGTCGTCGATGGAGCCGTGCCATTTCCTGACTGATGCAAATATACCACCAGGAATATTACCTGACATTAAGAGTGCAAAGGCAAGGATATCGCCTGAGTCTGCAAGATTGTTTACCGCATCTTCTGAAAAGAAAACGCTTACTGCAAAGCCTGTAATTATTACGGCTGCAAAGATTAAAACAGATGTTAATTTCTTCATGATTACTGTTTATTTTTAAATTAATGTTATTGAACTTTTATTTTTTACGTATAATTTCAATGCTATATCACATGAAATAGGAATCA
>JAISYU010000088.1 GCA_031269685.1 Dysgonamonadaceae bacterium
GATTTTTTTTTGTATTGCGACAATGTTGAGTCTGGTCTGCTCGGCACAACCTGCGATTGAAAAAGGGAAAATGGAAATACTTGACTTTGGCGACTTCAAACTGCATGTGTATAACACGAATGATGCTTTGGGCAACGCCAGCTATATCATTGAGGGAAAAAATGGGCTTGTTACGCTCGAACATCCCCTTTTTAAGGAGAACATCGCCGAATTTAACTCTTACATTAAGAGTTTGAAAAAGCCTGTCGTAAAAAGTATTGCCGATTATCATGTAACGGGCAGTTATGCGGATTTTCAGACTTCCGGCGTGGTGATGGCGCAAGGAATGCCGGCTTTTGAGAAAGGCGGAACCTATGGTGGAATGATGCAGAATTTCTCAAAAATCTTTGGCGACGCCATTGATGTACGTCCTCACGGGAAAGTGGAAGAAGTGCCTTTCGGAAGCACCCGGAATTGGGCGGGTATCCGTTTTGCTTTCAGCAAAGGAGCAGCCAGTGATTTTCCAGCCGCCAGCATTCTGATTGGTGATAAAGTCTATTATATGCACTTCACTCCTGCTGCAAACGTACACATGAACGCTTTACAGTTTCCAAACCGTGAGGCAATTGATGCCACCCTTGCCGAACTTAAACATGCTAAAGCAAGTGGAGCAACTACTTTTATTGGTGGTCATGGAGCGGCTACAGGAGATAGGAGCGCTGTGGATTTTCAAATAGAGTATTTGGAAAAAGTGAAGAAAACTGTCTCTGAAATAAGAACCGAAGATGAGTTTATACTGGTAATGCAAATGATATATAAAGATATGGCAGGCGAAGATAGTTTAACTTCTTTGGCAACCAACTTATATAAATAATAATGTAAATCAAAAAGCAAGAAACAGCCAAACGAGGACAACCGACTGATAATGTGCAGGTAATGTTCTTTGTTTGGCTTTTCTTTTGGATGGCAAAAGCCACCCATAGGCAAAGGTACGACAAAGTTCAATTACCACATCATTACCTCGCAACAAAAGCGCAAATTGACTATAAGTCATTAGTTGTCTGCTTCTTGCGCTATCCCGCATAACCTCCTGTAGCTCAAAGTAAACTAATTTTGTAATCTGTAAAAACTTTGAGTTATGATGCAGCGAAGCACCTTTAAAATTCTGTTTTATCTGAAACGGAGCAACTCTAAACCGGATGGAACAGTTCCGGTTATGGGAAGAATTACAATTGACGGAACCATCAGCCAGTTCAGTTGTAAGATGACCGTACCGCCCAACCTTTGGGATACCAAAACAGGCAGACTGACAGGCAAAAGTACTTTAGCGGTAAAAATGAATATCACATTAGACAAAATTCGTGTCGATATTAACCGCCATTACCAGGAAGTTATGCAATCGGACGGTTTTGTTACTGCCGACAAGGTAAAAAACGCCTATTTAGGTTTAGGAGTAAAACAAGACACATTCTTAACTCTGTTTGCAAAACACAACCAAGAGTTTTCCCGTAAGGTAGGATATAACCGTGCAGAGGGCACATATACAAAATATTGTACGCTGTACAAGCATATGGAGAATTATATCAAACTGGAACACAAACGGGACGATGTTTATTTGAAGGAGTTGAACCTTGCTTTTGTCAATGGTTTTGAACACTATCTGAGAACAGAGAGGAAATGTTCTACCAACACGATATGGATGTATATGATAGGCGTGAAGCATATTGTTAATATTGCCCGAAATTCAGGGCAATTAGCTATCAATCCCTTTGCAGGTTATCTGATAAGCCCCGAAGTGAAAGACAGGGGATTTCTCAATAAAGAAGAACTCAACTCACTCGTAAATGCCGAAATGAAGAACGCCCAATATGAATTGGTAAGGGATTTATTTGTATTTTCGACGTTTACAGGGTTGAGCTATTCGGACGTAAAGAGCTTAACGAGGGACCACCTCAAAACCTCGTTTGACGGTCATTTATGGATAATTACCCGCCGACAGAAAACGAATACCGATTCAAGTATCAGGCTGTTGGAAGTGCCTAAGCGTATTATAGAGAAGTACAAAGGATATAGCAGGGATAACCACCTGTTTCCAGTTCCGAGTAATAGCAGTTGTAATACTATTCTGAAAAAGATCGGCAAGCAATGTGGTATAAAAACGAAGCTCACATATCATGTAGCCCGTCATACGATGGCTACCACAATTACGCTCTCACAGGGAGTTCCGATAGAAACGGTTAGCCGGATGTTAGGGCATACGAATATTAAAACGACTCAAATATACGCCAAGATAACGAAAGAAAAAATATCGCAGGATATGGAGATACTATCTCATAAACTGGAATCTCTGGAAAAACAGATAACAGAAAGGATATAAGTTAAAACAGACCCGAAGGTCTGTTTTAACTTTTCCCAAAGTGCTGTCTGTAATAAGCATGAATGATTCAGCAACTTTTATTCAATCATATCGGGCAGATTCATTATTTTTGCAAAAACAATTATGGAACAGAATATCAAAACATTTGAATTTAAGGATTTGCCTATAGAGATAGAGGTAAAGGATTTGGGGTTTGTAAAAGAGTTGCCGAAACTACTTGCATTACCTCACAAAGTTACTTTTTATCAGATTGTTTGGCTATCCAAAGGAGAGGCGATTTTCCACTTAGACTTTCGGGATATTACCCTAAGAGCGAATGAAATTTTGATTATCTCCGCAGGGCAGGTTTGCCAATTCGATACCACTTCCGACTATTCCGGTAAAATGATCCTGTTCACAGACGAATTTTTTACTGTTACGGAATTGGATTTAAACTTTCTGCATATGGCTGAAATACTTAATCCCGTGAATCTGAATAAAACCGTTTCCATGTGTCCTCAACTTATGGGCAGTCTTACTTCCTTATTGGAGGAAGAATTGAAGCATACAGACGACCGTTTCCAGACAGGAATTGCCCAAAGTTATTTACGGGTTATTCTGCTCGAAACAGAACGGAGGCTTAAAACAATTTATTCCCCTACATTCAATAATATCGGTAGGCAATTTTATAACGCTGTTGAAAAACACTATAAAGAAAACAGGAATACCGAATTCTATGTGCAGCTATTGGGGATAAACGAAAAAGCCCTATCCAAAGAGATAAAGGCACTAACCGATAAAACCCCGAAAGTTTACATAGATTCACGTATAATATTAGAAGCAAAACGGATGCTGTCGTACAGCAATCTCTCGGCAAAAGAAATCGGGTTTAAGCTCGGTTTCGACGAACCGACCAATTTCGCCAAATATTTCCGTAAGCATACAGGGGTTACTCCCACCCAATTCCGCGATTCGGTAAGAAAATAATCACGGGCGGAGATTTACCATTATTAGACGCTGATTGATAATCATTACGTTATCTGTCCGCTGTACTTTTATGTTATAAAAGTGGCAAAGCCATTTCATAACATAATTAATTTAAAAAGTACAGCAATGAAAAAGATCGTATTGATTGGAGCAAGCGGCTTCGTAGGTTCTGCTATCCTGAACGAAGCTCTTAACCGGGGTATCACAGTAACGGCAATAGTCCGCAACCCCGAAGGTATCAAAATTTCAAATCCCGATGTAACAATCGCTAAAGCGGATGTTTCGGATGCCGACACGGTGGCCGAAATCTGTAAAGGTGCGGACACTGTAATCAGCGCGTACAATCCGGGGTGGACTAATCCCGACATTTACGACCTCACTCTGAAGGTCTATCCGCAAATTCTCACAGGTGTAAAGAAAGCAGGAGTTAAACGCTTACTTATCGTTGGCGGAGCGGGGACATTGTTCGTCGCTCCCGGTCTGCGTGTAGTCGATTCCGGTGCTATACCCGATGAAATCATGGGTGGCGTAAAATCTCTCGGCGAATTTTATCTCAATACCTTGATGAATGAAAAAAATATCGACTGGGTATTCTTCTCTCCGGCTGGCTCACTCGAACCCGGCGAACGTACAGCCAACTATCGCCTCGGCAAAGACGATCTCATCGTAAATGAGAAGGGCGAAAGCAAAATTTCGGTTCAGGACTACGCCAAAGCAATGGTGGATGAACTCGAAAATCCGCAACATCATCAGGAGCGTTTCACTATCGGTTATTAATCCCCCAAACTATAAAACAATGAAAAAGTTATTTTTAGCTATTATTGCGATGGGCTTTACACTGACCGCATCCGCACAATTCAAAGGACGCATTGAGGTTTATAAACTCGATGGCCTCACAATCCATTCGTATAAATCCGCAGAAGCAATGGCAGACCTTACTTTCATTATTGAAGGAAAGGACGGTTTGGTTATTCTCGAACAGCAATCGTTCCTCGAATCCATTAAGGATTTCAACAACTATTTGGCGACACTTAATAAGCCCGTCGTGAAAGTTATCGCCAATTATCATACCGGAGGCCTTGCCGATTGGGATGCGTCAAAGGTGGTTATGGTAGAAGGGATGCCGGAATTTGAAAAAGGCGCAGTTTACAGCGGTATGTTCGGCTTCTTCTCTCAGATTTTCGACGGTGCAATGGACTTACGTCCTCACGGGGAAGTGGCTACAGTCGCTTTTAACAGCACCCATAATTGGGCAGGTATCGACTTTAAATTTCTGCACGGCGCAAAGAGTGATTTCCCGGCGGCATCTATCAACATTGCAAATAAGGTTTACTATATGCACTTCGCACCTGTATTCGCCCACATGACAGGCGATCAGATAAACAGTGCTGCCGCTATCGACGCCACTATTGAAGAACTGTCGAATGCAAAAGCATCAGGTTGTGTATTGTTCATCGGAAGTCATGGTAAACCCGGACGCATAGATGCAGTAAATTTCCAACTCCAGTATCTTGGGAAAATGAAAGAGATATTTAACAGCACCCGCAGGAAGGATGAATTTGTAAAGAAAATGACCGAATCTTTTATCGGCATTCTCGGCATAGACGGTCTTAACGCGGTTGCAGATAAACTTTATCAATAAATAGTATTTGGAGAAATAACAAACGTGTGGGTTCGTAAATAATTAAATTTAAAGACAAAGTTTTAAGATTATGGATTTAAGAGAGATATACGATTTTTTGAAACAAAACAGAGATATTGCTTTTGCAACAGTAGGCAACGCTGGGAAGCCCAAAATAAGGGTTTTACAAATGATGAAAATAGACGAACAAACAAATACGATTTATTTCGCTACTTCACCGAAGAAAGAGGTTTTTGTTCAGTTACAGTCGAAACCCGTAGTAGAACTGCTTGCCATGTCAGGCAATATCTCTGTTCGTATATCCGGCGATGCCGTTTTCAATGTGTCAGATAAAATTTGCCGGGAAATATACGACACTAATGCGGTGTTATCAAGGCTGTATAACAATTATCAGGACTTGGCTTATTTCAGCGTACCGATAGATTCTGTCGATTATTTCGACCTTACTCCAACCCCGCCAATATTCATAAACTCTAAATTATAGCTACAATCTTCTTGCTAATCAACCACTAAAAAAATCCGTGAAATACCAAACATCCCCAAATAATAGCCTTAGTATCAACCCCCTTAAAATTTACGCTTATGGACAGTTCATGAAAAACAGACAAAAAGCCACTAAAAATTCTTTGCAAACATCCCTATATAAATCCCAATATTTTCACACAATTAAAACTAAGTGGCTTATGAGCAAAATTATAAATACGAAGTTGTTCAGCCTATTGGCTAACGCTTCACCAGTTACAAATCAAGAAATAGAGAATGCCTATGGGCACTTTACAGAACATATGAGAACGGCCAGCCAGTCCGAAGGCAACTATTCGGAAGTTTTTCGGATGCTGAACATTACTCGTGTTGAGTTGGCATTCCTGCAATCATCTTACCGGCACGAGGAGGGGGAAAAAATGCCCTGAAATTCGCCTATCTTCAAAAATCCTCAGCCTTTGTTGATTCCGAATTAAAGCTGTTAATCCTTAAGATCCGCTATCCCGAACAGTTCCGACAATCCGACCGACAATCATTCAAGCCCATTTTATCTCTCATCCCCAAATCCCAAAATTTGGGAATTATGGGCATGGCAGAAATTCTCACATCGTTAAGCCTGTTAGGAGGGATAGAAGATACCGCCGGGCAGAATCCCTCTACCATTGCGTTTGCCGATACGTTTGAATATGCTTTTGGCTTTAACTTCAATGACATTTACGACTGTCAGAGCGAACTGTTCCGGCGCAAGCCTTATAATCTCACAAAAACGCTCGATGCGCTGAAAGCCGTCCTCATCAAAGAGTACAAACGGCGTCAATCCCTGAAAGGGAACAATAAAGATGAAAAAAGATGAATTTGTAAACAGCTGAATATAGGCTGCTTACAATCCAAAGATAGAGGGGTCTGTACCGGACTCCTCTATTTTTGTTGCTTCGTTCTGCCGTCCTTTGCTTCGTCAATCGATTGATAAACAGATTGTAAAATTTAAAAACAAAGTAAAATCATGTATATCAATAACGAAGATTTTGAAAAATGGATGGAAAAGCTATCCAAGAAGTTGAACGATATAGGGGCAGACCTGAAATCGCTCATTAACACCAAAGAAGTATTCGACGAGGACGAGAAATTGTTGGACAACCAAGATTTAGCGTTCCTGTTGAAAGTGTCGTACCGCACCCTGCAACGGTATAGGTCGAGTGGGAAACTTCCATACTTCACGATAGGGCATAAGACGTACTATCGGACGAATGATGTTCGGGAATTTGTACGTCAGCACATGGACTTTCAGACGTTCAAGTACATCGACAGCGCATTATAAAACTGTGTTCCCTGTAAATGATTCCGCTTGTATCGTTTAACGCGGAATGATGCAAACCGGGGAAGGCTGGTTTTGATTTATGCCTTCCCTTAATAGCTCCGCATTCATCCCGAACAACGCTGTTTCCGTGCAGCATTAATTCGGCTGAATTTAGCAAGAGGGAACTGGACAAGTCCTGTTCTTCCCTCTTGCCCTGCGGGGCAAAGCCTTCGGCTTCAACAGTTTGACAAATCAAACTGTAATTATACTTTCAATTAACGATTTTAGTTTATCGTTAATTATCAGGTATTTAATAAGATTATTTTCCATTAAATTATAATTACCCATGCAAAATGATAGTCAAAAATCCATATACACCACCGTTTCCATAGATACGGAAACAGCAAGGTTAGTGGCGAAAATCTGTAAACGCTATTCGCTGAAAAAGAGTGAAGTTGTAAAACTGGCTTTTCTGTATTTAGAGAAAGCTCACATTAACCCCGCCGATGCTCCCGAATCGGTAAAGTCGGAACTCTCCAAAATCAACAAACGGCAAGACGATATTATCCGGTTTATCCGAAAATACGAGGAAGACCAACTTAACCCGATGATACGAACGAGCCATTCAATAGCGACCAAATTCGATACGATTGTAAAAGCATTGGAAACACTTATTCTCTCACAGTTGGAAAAGGAGCAGGAAAAATATCATGCTGTACTGCATAAAATCAGCGACCAGTTCCAAAAACACGCTGATGTAATCAACAATCAGGGCAAGCAGATAGGCTCTTTACTCCAGTTACAGAAGAACGATAATGCAAAATTTCTGAAACTGATTAATCTCTATTCGGAACTTGCAACCTGCGGAGTAATGGACGGCAAGCGGAAAGAAAATCTTAAAGCAGAAATAATCGACCTGATAAGCGAGAAATAGGAGTAACAATAACCCATGAACATAGATTTCCCGCCACCGTCCAAAGGCACATACAATAATGCAGGAAGTAGCCGAAAGCTATGTAACTACATGGAGCATGAAGATTTAGAGCGTATGGAAAAGGGAATTTATACCGAAGACTTTTTCAATCTAACGGATGATAATATCTATAAATCCCAAGTAATAAAAGACATTGACAGCAATATCGGTCAGCTCTTGAAGAAAGATGCCAAGTTTTACGCTATCCATGTAAGCCCGTCAGAGAAAGAACTGGGTGCAATGGGTAATACCGAACAGGAACAAGCCGAAGCCATGAAACGGTATATCCGTGAAGTGGTTATTCCCGAATATGCCAAAAACTTCAACAAAGGACTATCGGCAGAAGATATAAAGTTTTACGGCAAGATACATTTCAGCCGGGACAGGTCAAGCAACGAACTGAATATGCATTGCCATTTGATTGTCAGCCGTAAAGACCAGAGCAACAAAAAGAAACTATCGCCACTTACCAACCACAAAAACACCAAGAAAGGAGCTATAACAGGCGGTTTCGACAGAAAGAACCTTTTCCGACAAGCGGAACAGGGATTTGACAGGCTATTCGGCTATAATCGTCCCCTGACCGAATCCTTTGAATACTATAACACCATGAAGAACGGCAGTATCTCCGAGCAAATAAAAATGCAGGAGAAAGTTATAAGGCAACCCCAAAACAGCCTACCAAATACAATTCCCGATGAAAGAGAAAAGAAACAGGCGGTAAGTCATGGAAGCGATTTAGGGTTATCGTCCGTTCTGGGTATTCTCACTCCCACACCAAGCAACAGTGATGAAGAACAACCCATAAAGCGACCTAAGAAGAAAAAAATACCCAAACGGGGGTTCAGAAGATAAAATACAAATACCAACAATATGAACGAGTACGAAGAAATAAAGGAAGCAATAGACATATACCTGATGAAGCGGTTTAAATATCTTTTATCCCTTGTTAGTCTTACACCTGATAATATTGCAACCACCCGAAGAAACAGCAGGATAGACTTGTATTTACGCATCCGAAGGATGGAAAGTCTGTTCCCTCCCGATTGCCTTATTATCGCCCGAATCACCGAATCAGCTTCAAAAAAGAACGTGTCGGGAATGGCTCTCACTTTGTGAAGTTCTTAGCTGAAATAGCCTTAAAATATGAGTTTAAGTATATTGGGATTGAATCTACTAACGATAAAAGCAGTTCATTCGCCCGAAAGTTAGGTTTCCGGTCTATTGACGGTTCAAACTATTTTATATCGGTAGAAAATATAATAGATTATTTTCAAAATAAGTGATTCGGGGTAGTGCGGTTGTTCCCGAAGTTATTTCCCGCGCCTATGTCGGTTATTTCCCGCTCATGGCTTCCCTGCCGTTTGGAGGGCGGAAGCCCGCGAGAATAACCGACGGCACGAGAATAACTTCTACCGGCAGTGGGGTTATCTAACTACCCTGCATTAACGCAAAAAATAACTCGCCGATTTCAACGAACATTCAAAATAAAACGTTAAATTTGTCGTGAGTTATTTGAGGAAATGCGGTGCAAAACGCAGAAACAGGCACGGTTGCCAATTCGTTACCTCAATGGCTGAAAATTCTTACTTACAGCCTTTTATTCAAAAGGTTATCTCCAATTGATTACGTTATAAATAAAAAAACATACATACGATGAGGAAAATAGTATCTATTACACTTCTGGCTCTGTTGGCTCATACTATATACGCACAAAAGAAGACCATATTACTTGACGTATCACATGAGATAGATACGGCCTATACATACGCTAACCCAAAGATGTTTGAGCAATATGAAGATATGGTAGAAAACAAAATTGGTGCGAATATTATCGTCAATAAAGACAATAATTTAGACGAATCCCTGCTTGCCGAAACCGATGTATTGATTATTCTTTCTCCACTAAAAAAAGACAGGAATACCCCTAAAAATAATCTGACTCATATCGAAAGAGAAGCCATTGTTAATTATATCAGAAATGGGGGGAAAGCTATTATTTTCATGGATGAAGAACACCGTGTTGATATGGAATCATTCGGTGGTAATGATATCGTGAAACCTTTTGGAATGGAATATGGGCCCGACCTGCCTATGAAACCGGATATTGGAGCTACCAGTTTGGTTACAGAAGCTATTAAAAAGGAATATGAGTTATCATACAGCGGTAGCCGTTCCCTGACAGGGGGAACTCCGTTAAGTGTCAGAAATGGTGACGATAAACCGATTCACGGGGCGTATGTGAAACTTGAAAATGGAGGGACAATCGTAGCTTTCGGTGAAACGATGACCGGTCTTTTTATGGGAGGTGTCGAAATGATTTTACCTAATGGCATGAGTATAATATGGCGTGGCAAAGACGATAAAATATTCATGAAGGAACTGATAGAATGGCTACTCAATATACCACTTGTTTCCACAAGTGAGCAAATATCATGGAATTATAAATTAATTTTTTTGAATCATGCGTAAAATTGAATTTTTTGAATGGATGGGTAAATACCAATCGGTATATTATCCGTCGTAGCGCCCAAAGTTTTATGGGCGTCAATCAGTTGGCATTTGCCGGTTCGTCCTGCGGTTCGGGAGATGATAATCCTCAACCGGCGGCCTGTGGTGCAGGCGGCGACGATAAACCGCAACCATCGGCTTGCGGCGCGGGCGACGACAGTCTGCCTCAACCGTCGGCTTGCGGTGCGAGTTGTGGCGCGGGCGACAGCAAGTAAATGTAACTTGTCCCGGTCGTTATAATTACGATTATACGACCGGGATTTTTTTGATTAGAAAGTAAAAATAAATATCATCATGGAGTATTTCGCTTTTCAATGGCATATAACCGACCGTTGCGACCAGCGTTGCCGGCACTGCTATATTTTTTCGGGAAACAAGCCTGTCCGAATCAGGGAAATGTCCCGGACTGAAATCGAATCGGTTTTTGATAATTGCTTAGACATGTGTCGGAAAATAAACCGTATCCCGTATTTTTATATCACCGGCGGCGACCCCATTCTGCACAGCCGATTCTGGGATTTGATGACGCTTCTTAAAACAACCGGTATCAGATTCACCCTATTGGGTAATCCGTTTCATCTCACCGGCGATGTATGCCGCCGATTAAAAGAATATGGCTGCGAGCGATACCAGTTGTCTATCGACGGCTTGCGTGAAACCCACGACAGCATCCGGCGACCCGGTTCTTTTGATGCAACGCTTGATAAAATAAAGGTTCTTCACGGTGCGGGAATTCGTTGCGCTGTAATGACAACCGTTTCCGGTATAAATGTGGATGAAATTCCCGGAATAATAGACCTCGTTGTGAAACATAAAGCCGACGTTTTCGCATTTGCACGCTATTGTCCGGCAGGTACGGAAAAAAGTGCGGGGCTTACGCCGCAACGGTATAGAGACCTGCTTGAAGCCTGCTGGCAGAAGTTCGGGCAATACAGGGATTGTGGCACGAATTTCAATCTGAAAGACCACCTTTGGACACTGTTCTTGTACGAAAAAAAACGGTTCCGGATTCCCGAAGAACTGGAAGACAATGTGATATACGAAGGGTGCAGCTGCGCAAACAACCACCTGACCATACTGCCCAAAGGCGAAGTATATGCCTGCCGGCGAATGGAAAGCATGATTGGTAATGCGTTCAGGGAAAAACTGTTCAATATTTTCATGGGTGAAAAAACAGACGCTTATCGCCATTATGACAAATTTGAAAAGTGCGCCGGATGCGAACTTAAAAGATTCTGCAGGGGATGTCCGGCAGTGGCTTACAGCTATACAGGAAATTTCTACGCCGCCGACCCTCAATGCTGGAAACAATAGAAAATGAAAGTAAAAGATATAAATAATGAACGAAATTATAAAGAACATGCTGGAACGGCGAAGCATACGGAAATATAAGCCGGAACAAATCGCAGAGGAGACACTCAATGTCATTCTGCTTGCCGGAACTTACGCGCCAAGTGCAGGCGGACGGCAATCGCCGGTTATTGTCGCCTGCCAGGACGCCGGGATAAACGACTGGCTCGGCAAAATCAACAAAGCAGCCTTTAGGGGACACATGTCTTCGGCAAAATCCTATATCTCGAAGGAACAACCAAGCATTGCCGACGATGTTTCGCTGGAAAGCGGGTTTTACGGTGCGCCGACGGTATTAACCCTGTTTGCACCGGGAAATTTTCTTTATTCCGTTGCCGATTGCAGCGTAGCGGCGCAGAATATAGTACTGGCAGCACATTCGTTAGGCATTGGTTCATGCATAGTTGCCCGCGCAGAAGACACCTTCGCAAGCGAACTGGGACAGCGGCTTCAAAAAGAATGGAGTATCAGCTCTGATTACGAGGCAAAAATACATATTACGCTCGGCTATCCTGCCAACGATGCGCCGCCAAAAGCAAAGCCAAGAAAAGAGGAGAGAATTATACGGGTGTTTTAATCAATCGCCTTCAAACAGCCGTATGGATATGCGCCAACAAGCCAATAAAATCGGCTTAAAACGGGTAACTGATTTTTTTACTACTTTTGTATCTGTAAAAATTCGTACAAAGATGAAGAAAAGTATTGAAAACAACGGGATAACGACGACCAACGCCCTGAAAAACGAGGTTACAGGCAAAGCGCAGATGACTGAGGTTCGGCGCAGAGTAGTAACACGACGGTAGTATATCGGATTTTATTTTGTCAAACGATACAATAAATGCCGTATTATTTAATATCATAGGTGGTTGTATGAAAGAAATAAACCAAAAACATATTGAAACGCTTATTGAACTTATAAATAAAAGTTCCTATTTTTCTTTATTATCAATAAATGTTTGTGTAATAAAATATGGATATTGCAGATTAGAAATTAACCTTGATGAAAAACATTTGAATCCATTTGGAGGTTTGCATGGTGGCGTTTACTCATCGGCAATAGATACCGCAGCCTATTGGGCTGTTTATGGCAGTGTAGATGAAAATGCCGGACTTATATCTATTGATCTTCATGTTGATAATATTTCAACTGTTCAAAAAGGGAAAATAATTGTGGAAGGAAAACAAATAAAAGCAGGCCGGACAATATGTTTTTCTGAAGGGACAATAAAAGATGAAAATGGTAAAATATTGGCACATGGAATATCAAAATTATTGGTGACAAATGGATTACAAACAATAAATCAGGCTATAACAGCAATGGGTTATGAGGCATTACCGTCAAAATTTTCAGAATAAAGTGGGGATGATTTTTTGCTACCTTTGCGCCTGAAATAATAAATAAAAATGAAAGAAAAGACATTTATAAAAAATAACAGCCGTATAAACTATTGAACATGAAACAGAATGAATTCTGGGAATCAAATTATATAGAAAAGCAAACTATGTGGGGCTTTGAGCCTGCAAACTCTGCAATCGCAGCAACAGACTTTTTTATAAAAGAAAAAATCGAAGATATATTAATCCCGGGAATCGGATATGGCAGGAATGCAAGGTTTTTTCTTGACAATGGAATCAATGTCACCGGAATTGAAATTTCAAAAACAGCAATTGATTTGGCAAAAGTTCAGAATAATAATATTCCGATATATCACGGTTCTGTAACTGACATGCCTTTTGATAATAAAATCTACGATGGAATATATTGCTATGCACTGATTCATTTACTGAATAAGCGTGAACGAAAAAAATTTATCAAAGATTGCTATGCCCAATTAAAACCAAACGGATGGATGATTTTTTCGACGATTTCAAAAAATGATTCAATGTACGGGAAGGGGAAACAATTAAGCAAAAACCGTTTTTTGATGGCAAGCGGCGCAAAATTGTTTTTTTATGATTCGGAATCTATCAGGCGGGAATTTGGGGAATATGGATTGACGGATTTTTCAGAGATGGATGAACCGGTTAAATTTTCGGAAAATAATCCCCCATTGAAATTTACAGTGGTGAAATGTCGGAAACGTGCGACACAAATCCCATAGACTTTCGACGAAAAATCCTTCACTCCTTTCACTTGACGAGTTACAAGTTCCGGGTAGCCCAGAGCAAACGCTTTTAAGAATCTCAGATTTCTCCGGTCGCTCCGGGAGCATGCGGATAAGGGGATATCCGTCTTCTGTAAACTCTTTAAATGCGTTTGCCCTGGGTATTATTTTTATCTGTAGGGAAAACCAACGCAAAAATATGACGCAGACAAGTGGTATCATGTTTTTATACTTCGTGCGGTTTAAAATAGTGAGATGAAAACAGAAAAAAACAATATAGGTTCCAGAGGCAGAATATGCTGCCGGAGATTATCTGTGGACATCATTATGCTGCCCTTTCAGGGCAGCATAATTTATGTTTAACCGCCCTGCCGGTACACCTCCGCTGTTCCTTTTATATACCCGGCGGCAGTATCAGGATGAATATTCACTATTTTTTATTGAATCCGACACCCACAAAAGATGCTTACTTTTTTCTGTTTTCATCTCACTATTTTAAACCGCACGAAGTATAAAAGCGTTTGCCCCGGGATACTCGTAACTCGTAACTTGTAACTCGTAACTATTAAAAAAAACATCTCGAATCCGTTCCTTCCAGAATAAAATTGTATCTTGCGGTCTGAAATGAGGAGGAAATGGTATGAAAGGTACAGGCTTATTATTGTTGTTATTGCTGTTGTTGTTTGTCTTTGCGGTCGTTGAAGCAGTGGGGCAGCCGGAGATGACTTTTACGCTGAATAAAGAAGGAAAGATCATCGTAATGCCCAGGCGAAAGACTTACGAACTGACTGTTCCTGCTTATTCGTATGCATCCTATACGCCGGCCTCTACGATGCTTACCGATATGAAGCTAAGGGAGTTTGTTCCGGAGACGCCGCCCGGTGCGCCCGACGAACTGCCGATGAATATGCAGGTGCTTTCGGATGCTTACCGTCCGTTCTTCAATGTCTATATGCCCATGTTGCGGCGGGTGTCGCCTTTTGCTTCAGACTTCAGTGAGCTCTCTGTGGTTCCTCTCAACGACCACCTGGCCTTCCTTACGGGCGGAGTACAGGCCACCTGGCCCGGTCTGGGAGGGATGACCCGCGTAAGCTCCGCCCTGGTATGGTCGCAGGGGCGATGGACATTGTCGGGAGGAGGCTTTGCCGGAAGATTTTATACCCCATTCAACCTCTCGCCGGAGTTTATGGGAGGTGCGAACCTGCAGCTGCGCTACGAAGCAGGCGAGCGACTGGCGTTCAGAGCGTGGGGACAATATGCTGCCTATAGCGGCGACAAAGCCCAGACGCCCTTTCTCCTGATGAATCCCTCTATGAATCAAACCGGGGCAGGAGGCGCCGTGGAATTTATGTTTACAAAAAACCTGGGCATCGGTACAGGCGT
>JAISYU010000039.1 GCA_031269685.1 Dysgonamonadaceae bacterium
GAACTGACAATGCCTGACGTCGTAAAGTACTTTTCCGTATTCGGCATCCTCCTTACGGGACAATATGTGTTCGTTTGCATCATAAGACGCGGCAAAGATACGTACTTTTTTTAAACAAACAATACTTTTACGAAAAAAATGCTGTTTTAACGCCAAATGCTATAAAATAAGCCGAAATTGCCGGTGTTTCGTTGAGAAAATTATGTTTTACGGCTTTGTATTCTTTGAAAATTATACTAATTTTGCCGGCACAATAACGTAAATAATAAATATAAAGATGGTGGATGTGAAAATTGAACGCTCATGGAAGGAACAACTTGCAGCAGAATTTGAAAAGCCTTACTTTAAAACCCTTACCGATTTCGTACGCAGTGAATACGCTACGAACAAAATCTATCCGAAAGGCAGTGAGATATTTAACGCTTTTGAAAAGACAGCGTTTGACAGCGTAAAAGTTGTAATCATCGGGCAAGATCCCTACCATGAGCCAGGACAGGCGCACGGATTATGCTTTTCAGTAAACGATGGCGTCAGACTGCCGCCGTCACTTGTTAATATTTATAAGGAACTTAATGAAGACCTGGGAATTACACCCCGCACTTCGGGAAACCTTGAACGATGGGCAAAACAGGGTGTGCTGATGCTGAATGCTACTCTGACCGTTCGCGCACATCATGCCGGATCACACCAAAACCGTGGATGGGAAGAGTTTACCGATGCCGTTATTCACAAAATAGCAGAAGATAAACAAGATATTGTATTCATTCTTTGGGGTAGTTATGCCCAACGTAAAGGAGCATTTATCAATCCTTCCCACCATCTGGTTATCAAATCCGCCCATCCTTCGCCACTGTCGGTTTACCGTGGCTTTTTCGGCAGTCGCCCTTTCAGTAAAGCCAACGAATACCTCATACAAACAGGACAGACGCCTGTCGAATGGTAAAATTATGTCTCTTTTCCAGTGCGGAAAAACAACTCCGTCATGTCAGTTACCGTTCCATTTTCGATGCTGTAAAAACGTTGGTTAGTCGTCGGCGCATCTAATCCACCGAGATTTTCCACGTATGAACCTAATTTGACAAAATCAAAGTGTGAAATATTTACCGGGAATATATCGCAGCCAGAATACCAACCGGTCTTAATCTTACCGCCAGAATACGTCCTTACAAATACAGCCAGTCGCTCAACTTCGTCCGGTTCGGCGTCGCCTCCCATAAAACAGATGCAAGTAACAGCGTTACCGTAACTCTCAAGCAATTCGGCGAGGACAGTCTCGTTAAGTATCTCGCCAGTATCTTCCTGCAAATAGGGACTATGACATCCCTTACAGTTATTTGGGCAATTGGAGATATTAATAGCCAAAGTTACTTCCCCTGGAATTTCCTGAAATACTATGTCATAGCTAACGTAACTTAGCATAATATCTTCTTTCCGCTTCTTCTTGTCGTGCCAGTGAAAAATTGCTGATGCGCTTCATGTAGCCAATGATACGGGTAAGGTAATCTACATTCACGCTACCACATTTAGGGCAGGATTTAAGGTTGCGTTTGTCAATATGCCCGCAGTCGTTACAGACTGTATTTGGAATGTTGAACGTAAAATAATTACATCCTTCACCGGTCGCCACCCGCAGTAATTGCCGGTACTGTTCGCCGCTCAGATGCTCGTCAAGATTAAGATGCAAAGCGGAGCCTCCGGTGAGATGTTCTATATATTTACGTCCGTGGAGGCGGAACTTGTCGACAATATTAAGTGTTTCGTCTTCCACGATGTAGAAGTATGAGTTATAGCAGTCGCGGGGAACTTTAAATCCCGCTTCACGATCCCATTTGGCATGTTTTACTCCAACATTCTCGGCAGGAATCATTTCACAGTTGAACATCACTTCTTTAGTCCGATAACGTTTATTGCAGGTTTCGACGAGACCCAGAACCTGTTGTACAAAGGTAGAATATTCCGCGTTGTCATTGATCTTGATGCCGAGAAATTCCGCCGCTTCGACCAATCCGTTTACGCCGATAGTAAGATATTGCCGGTTGAGGTTGATATATCCGGCGGAAAATAGCGGGAGCATGCCCTGGTCGTACATGTATTTCAGGTTATCATTATATGCCAACTGTACCTTGTGGACAAGGTCAACGATTTCTTCGAGGAAGAAGAGATAATGCTGTCCCTTTCTCGCAGCCTGTTGAATGCACCGATTAAGGTTGATGGTCAGCACACTTTTGGAACCGGTAGAGACTCCGCCCGCACCGAGAGTATAACTGAATCCGTTATCATGTATCTCATTTCTAAGGCGGCAACAACTGCTCAGAGAATCAGCGTTATCACTCATATAAGTAAAAAAGGAATGCCCTTCGGAATACATCTCAGCGGTAAAGTCGGCGTATTCTTTATCTTTGGCGTCGCCATTCTCGGTAAGGAGCGCCATGGTTTCCACCGGAAAGGTAAGTACGGCGCGGGTACGTTCTTCGTTGAACCATTTCATGAAACGTTTCTGCAGCCAGTTAAGTGAATCCCAATTGGGGCGGCTACCGTTAGGAAAGACGAAGTTATCGAAAAGGCTGTTGAAATAATATCTGTCGTAGTATGAAATATTCCAGAAGACAGCCTGGAAATTACGAGCGCCCGTAGGCTGGTTGATTGAATAAACTATCTGTTCAAAGCAATCGGTTATTACTTTATCAAGTGTACGTTGTTTTTTTGAGAGATCTACCACTTTGTTTATGTTCAGGAAATAATCGTGCCCGTATTCCAGTCCTATGAAATAGTTCATGTACATCAAGAATTCTGGGGTAGCGCACGCACCGCTAAGCATACTTGAGACCATAAACACCATGTTGATGAATCCTCCGCAGAAAGACTTAAGGTTAGTTGGGGCTTTGGAATTGCCGCCTATAGAAGAGGTACCGCCTATCAGCCAGGGATACATTGTGATACTTGCGCAGTAATTAGCGAGGCTTGTTTCGTCGTTTTTGTAGATAAAATGCCCGTTTAGCAGGTCGATATACCGGTCGGCGACTTCCCTTCCGAACATTTCCTTCAGTCTGTCGGTCAGCATACGCCTGTTTAGCCTGATGAAGTTGGATTTAGGTAATTCGCCTATCAGTGTCGCCATGTTTTTATTTTCTACGTTGGCATTAGCGTCGTACTTGCTGCCGGAAGCGGCGTTAGCGGCGTTACAGTATTCCATCAGGAAACTCAATTTATCACGTGTTTCGCGATCTTCCAGATGTTTTTGGCGGTACAGCATATACGATTTAGCGACAGCGTAGTAACGTTCCGACATGAGTGCTACTTCCACCTGGTTTTGAATGTCCTCAACCGTACTTCCATTTGTGATACTGATCCTGCTAAGGATATTTGTAATCACTTCCTGCGTCGCGAAACTGCCTACCGAGAGGAAGGCTTTTGCAATCGCATTTCTAATCTTTTCCACGGAAAATACTTCTCTTTTCCCGTCTCTTTTAACGATAAATATTTCCATTATTGAACAGTTTTTTTTATTAGTTAAATCGTCCGGCAAAGGTAGTAAAAAAAGTTAAGAGTTTACTTTGTCCTGTTTTATACCTTTTTATCTGTATAATTATAGCAGGACAGGACATTTACCATAATATTTTGAAGTTAAGTGTATTTTTTGCTTGTTATCTCAAAAAAAATGATTACCTTTGCCGGGAATTTTCGTGATGAACAGTTCATTAATTTATATATATGAAGTTAAACGCGCTGACAGCCGTAGCACCCGTTGACGGAAGGTACAGAGAGAAAATAATTAATCTTTCAGGTTATTTTTCAGAATATGCACTGATAAAGTATCGCCTTAAGGTCGAAATAGAATATTTCGTAGCCCTCTGCGAACTCCCACTGCCTCAACTGTCAACAATCAACAATCCCGTAATCTTCGACTCATTAAGAAGCGTTTATCGTAACTTTACTCTCGAAAATGCCGAATGTATAAAAGAAATCGAACGGACTACAAATCACGACGTGAAAGCAGTCGAATATTACCTGAAAACAATTTTCTCACAAAAGAATCTCGAACAATACAAAGAATTTATTCACTTCGGACTGACTTCGCAAGACATAAACAATACCGCTGTTCCACTATCAATCAACGATGCAATTAAAGATGAGTATCTTCCACAAGTGAAACGCCTGGTCGAAACACTAAATGGCAATGCCCGCCAATGGAAAGATATTCCAATGCTTGCAAAAACTCATGGACAACCGGCATCTCCGACCAAACTGGGGAAAGAAATAAAAGTGTTTGCCTATCGCCTCGAAAAACAGGTTAATTCACTGGAAAATATTGCTCTGTCAGCAAAATTCGGTGGCGCAACAGGCAATCTAAATGCTCATTATCTTGCATATCCTAATATAGACTGGGTTGAATTTGCAAATAATTTCGTTGCCGAAAAACTCGGCTTGCAACGTGAACAGTTTACTACACAAATATCCAATTATGATACG
This sequence comes from Dysgonamonadaceae bacterium, assembly GCA_031269685.1. GTDB lineage: Bacteria > Bacteroidota > Bacteroidia > Bacteroidales > Azobacteroidaceae > Azobacteroides. The sequence continues at coordinate 4,471 of JAISYU010000039.1, forward strand.
CTCGCAGCTCTCTTTGACGCAATGAAACGTATCAATATTATCCTAATAGACCTCTGTCGCGATATGTGGCTATATATTTCGATGGAATATTTCAAGCAGGAAATAAAAGCAGGCGAAGTTGGTTCCTCCGCTATGCCGCATAAAGTAAATCCAATAGATTTTGAAAACGCAGAAGGTAACCTCGGAATGGCAAATGCTGTTCTTGAACACCTGTCTGCAAAACTTCCCATCTCCCGCCTGCAACGTGACCTGACCGATTCGACGGTATTGCGTAACGCCGGTGTGCCGTTTGCCCATACGCTGATTGCTATACAAAGCCTGCAGAAAGGTTTAGGCAAATTGCTGCTTAATCGCGAGGCAATAGACCGAGATCTTAACAATGCCTGGGCTGTGGTAGCCGAAGGTATTCAGACAGTGCTTCGTCGGGAAGGTTATCCGGAGCCATACGAAGCGTTGAAAGCATTAACCCGCCGCAATGAACATATTACGGAACAGTCTATCCAACGGTTCATTGATTCTCTCAACGTAAACGAAGCGATAAAACATGAATTGAAATCTATAAATCCAAATAACTATACCGGAGTCTTTCCGATTGACAATTAATAACAGAATACAAAGGATTTATGAATCCGGCATATATCATAACCGGCAAAAACGAAAACAATAAACCGTGAGGTTAAAAAATATTATCAATTAAACCATTCAAAATTTACAAAAAAATGATTACAGAAAACGAAGATTGGACACCACGCAATCGCTATGACGAATCGGGTGACAGCTCTGACGGTCAAAGAACGAAAAGACCTTATCAGGCTAACAACAGGGGAAATTATGGTAATAACTACCGGAAACCGGACAACAACTACAACCAGCAGGATGGCGGCTATAACCGCCCCGCGGGAAACTACAACCGTCCAAGACCTGCTTATAACAGACCACAAGGCGGATACAACAACGATCGTCCGAACAATTACGACAGGCAGGGAGGCGGATACAACAATGACCGTCCGAACAATTACGACAGGCAGGGAGGCGGATACAACAACGATCGCCCCAATAACTATGACCGGCAAGGTGACTACAGACCACGTCCACGCACTTACGATAACTATCAGCCGAGGTACTACAACAATCAACAGGACAACTCGGACGCAAGAAAGAGAAGACCGCGCGTAGGCGAAGGCGCCGAACCTATTAGAAACACAAACTACGCAAACCGACCGCAAACCGGTTACAATAACCAACAGGGAGGTTATCAGCAACGCCCGCAGGGCAACCGATACACAGGACAACGCCCTGATTTCGGAGGTACAAGGAAACCATTCGTGAGAGGTACGCAACAAATTCCCTTACAGAAGAAAACAAATAAGTATCGCGAAGAAAATTTCGATCCCAACGAAGAACTGCGTATAAATAAATACCTCGCTAATGCCGGTATGTGCTCTCGTCGTGACGCCGACGAATACATTAAAGCAGGCATGGTGAAGGTTAACGGGAAGGTAGTCTCCGAACTCGGCTCGAAAGTTAAACGTTCCGACGAAGTCCGTTTCCATGATGAACTCGTTAAGTTGGAACAGAAAGTTTATGTGCTCTTAAACAAGCCGCGCAACTGCGTTACCACCGCCGACGATCCGCAAGAACGCCTGACCGTTATGGATATGGTGAAAAGCGCATGTCATGAACGCATCTTCCCCGTCGGACGCCTCGACAGGAACACTACCGGCGTATTGCTGCTCACTAATGACGGAGAATTGTCGTCCAAACTTACGCATCCGAAGTACCTAAAGAAAAAGATCTATCACGTATGGCTCGACAAGCCCGCTACGGTTGAAGATATGCAGAAACTTGCCGACGGCATAGAACTCGAAGATGGAGAAATCCATGTAGATGCAATCAGTTACGTTTCCGATGAAGACAAGAATCAGGTAGGAGTTGAAATACACTCCGGTCGTAACCGTGTTGTCCGCCGGATGTTTGAGAAGCTCAATTATCATGTCACCAAACTCGACCGTGTTTACTTCGCAGGCTTGACGAAGAAGAACCTTAAACGTGGACAGTGGCGCTATCTGACGGATAAGGAAGTAAATCTGTTGAGGATGGGAGCGTTTGACTGATTCGGTCATCCAATAAATAGGGAATTGCTTCATTTCTTGCTGTAATGCACGGGAAGTGAAGCAATTTCTTATTTTAGCAAAAAAACAGTACCTTTGCACCAAAATTAATTTATGACAATACCTGTTGAATTTATACTGTTATTTATTTCGGTACTTTTCCTGGTAAGTTTATTTGCGACGAAAGCGGGAGCTAAACTCGGCGTACCGGTATTATTGCTCTTTCTTGGTGTCGGCATGGTATTTGGGGTAGACGGTATAGGCTTTAACTTTCAGAATTACGGAGCGGCGCAGGCAGTGGGGACGGTAGCCTTGTGTATAATCCTTTTTTCCGGCGGGTTGGATACGAAATACAGCGAAATCAAACCGGTAGCCGTGCAAGGAACAATCCTCGCAACGCTTGGCGTACTGCTGATGGCATTCATTACGGGTGCCTTTATCTTTTATATAGCCCAATATTTCAGCATACAACTATCGTTTCTTGAATCCTTACTTTTGGCGTCGGTAATGTCATCGACAGATTCCGCATCGGTCTTTTCCATTTTGCGCGGTAAGGGTGTAAGGCTAAAGAAAAACATGCGTCCAATGCTTGAACTTGAAAGTGGAAGCAACGACCCCATGGCGTACATGCTGACGGTAGTTCTGATACAGTTACTTGAATCAGGCGCTGGCAGTACAGGTTACGGGAAAGCGGTTTTAGACTTTGTATTACAGTTTGCTATTGGAGGAGCGGCAGGTTTTCTGTTGGGGAAGGCGGCTGTATGGATCATCAACAGGATCAATCTTGATAACGATTCGCTGTATCCCATCCTTTTATTTTCTTTTGGGATACTCATTTTTCCTGCTACCTACTTCATGAAGGGCAATGGCTACCTTGCCGTCTATATTGGCGGCTTAGTGTTAGGCAATGCGCCGTTAGTGCATAAGCGGTCATCTTTAAGGTTTTTCGATGGTTTGGCGTGGATCAGCCAGATAGTTATGTTTCTTACGCTGGGTTTGCTTGTTAATCCGAAGGATCTTTTACCGGTAGCGGTTATAAGTTTGTGCATCGGTATATTTATGATAGTCGGTGCCCGTCCTGCATCGGTACTGTTATCTTTATTACCGTTTCGGGCTATGAAGATACGGGAAAAGATTTTTATTTCGTGGGTAGGTTTACGCGGAGCGGTACCGATTGTGTTTGCCATATTGCCGTTAGCGGCAGGACTTGAGCATGCTCAGTTGATGTTTAATATAGTATTTTTCATCACATTACTTTCGCTGCTTGTTCAGGGAACGGGACTCACACTTGTTGGCAAATGGCTTGGGTTAGTCAAGAGCAGTGATGATCGGGGGGCATTCCAGGATTTCGATATAGAACTTCCTGAGGACATTAAGTCTACGATGACTGAAATAGCGCTTGACGAATCTATCTTAGACCATGGCAAGCGTCTTATGGACATCCATTTGCCTGAACACACCCTTGCGGTCATGGTAAAGCGCGACAATAAATACTTCATACCGAAGGGGAATACCGAACTGCATCCTGGGGACAAACTGCTTGTCATCACCAACAATGAAGATGCCCTTCTGGAAACTTATAAGAAATTAGATATAAAAGATTATCGCATCAAGCGAACATAAACTTTTGCGATTCTTTTCAACAAATAAATAATGAAAGCAAAACTAATATTTTTGATTATGGTTATGATGGCACACTTATCATGTAATCAATCGGGCAAGTCTATACAGACCGCCGGTGACAATCCTTTTTTCTCGGAATATCCTTTACCTCACCGTCTTCCGCCTTTTGACCGTATTCGCACGGAGCATTATAAGCCGGCATTTTTGCGAGGGATGGATGAGCAGAGTGTTGAGATAGATAACATTACGCACTGTTCTGCGCCGCCATCGTTTGAGAACACGATAGTTGCGATGGAGGAGAGTGGGGCGTTGTTCAAGCGTGTTGCCGGTGTTTTTTATGCTATGACGGGTGTTATGAGTGACTCGACTATACAGGCTATTGAGAGCGAGATTTCGCCATTAGTTACTGAGCATGACGACAATATCTTCATGAATGTTAAATTGTTTGCGAGGATAAAAGTGGTATATGATGCGTCGGAGTCTGGGAATCTCACGACGGAGCAGCGTATGCTTTTGCGCAAATATTACAGGGCTTTCATTCGTTCGGGTATATTGCTTAAAGCGGACCAGAAGGCGAGGTTGCGTGAGATTAACAGGGAGTTGTCGTTGCTGACTATCAAGTTTGGTGACAATCTGCTTGCGGAGACGTACGGTTACAGGATGGTCATTGACCGTAAGGAGGACTTGTCAGGACTTCCCGACGATGCGATAGATCAGGCTGCTGTTGCTGCGAGGGAAGCGGGTCTTGCGGGGAAGTGGCTTTTCACGTTGAGTAAGCCGAGTTGGGAGCCGTTCCTCCGTTACGCTGACAATCGGGCGCTTCGTGAGACTTTGTATAAGGCGATGTATAACCGCTGCAACAACGACAATGAGTACGATAACAAGGAAATAATCAGGAAAATCGTCAATTTGAGGTTAGAGAAGGCGAATTTGCTTGGGTATGATACACACGCTCAGTACCGTCTTGAGGAGAGTATGGCGAAGACTCCGACGGCGGCGTTTAAGTTACTCACTGACATCTGGAAATACGCTTTACCGCAGTCGATACGTGAGCGTGACGAGTTGCAGGGACTTATTGATTCGGAAGGTGGACAGTTTCGGCTCCGAGCGTGGGATTGGTTCTACTACGCCGAGAAGTTTCGCCTGTCGAAATATGCGTTTGACGAGTTGGGTATCCGTGCGTGGTTTCCGGTTGAGGGGGTTCTTGGTGGGGCTTTTGAGGTAGCCAACCGCCTTTATGGTATATCTTTCAGGGAAATAGCAGATGCTCCGGTGTATCATGAGGAGGTGAAGGTGTACGATGTGACTGATGTTAGCGGCGCGCATATAGGCTACATATATTTCGATTATTTCCCTCGTCCGTCCAAGCGTAACGGTGCGTGGATGGGTAATTTCACTGATCAGGCGGTCATTGGCGGTCTGGATATACGTCCGGTTGTTTACAATGTAGGGAATTTTGCTCCGCCTTCGGGGAATTCTCCGTCGCTGCTGACTGTTGACCAGGTAGAGACGTTGTTCCACGAGTTTGGTCATGCGTTGCACGGCTTGCTTTCCAGCTGTCATTATGAGAGTGTATCAGGCACGAGTGTGTACAGGGATTTCGTTGAGTTGCCTTCACAGATTTACGAGCACTGGGCTTTTCATCCTGAGGTTCTCAAACTGTACGCCAAACATTATTTGACAGGTTCTACGATACCCGACTCTCTTGTTGGGAAAATAAACACAGCCGCCACCTTTAACAGGGGATTTGCGACATCCGAACTCATTGCTGCTGCGATACTGGACCTGAAATGGCATAGCCTTGAAGCGCCTTTTGAGGGATCGATCGGTGCCTTTGAAGAGGCTGCGATGAACCAGATAGGTCTTATTGGGGAGATCATCCCGCGCTACCGGAGCACGTACTTCTCACACATATTTGACGGCGGTTATTCTGCCGGTTATTACAGTTATCTTTGGTCGGAGGTTCTTGATGCAGATGCTTTTAAGGCGTTTGAAGAGAATGGTATATTTGATAGAGCGACTGCTGATTTATTTATGGAGAATATACTTTCGCGTGGTGGGAGTGACGATCCTGAAAGACTGTACATCAAGTTCAGAGGCAAAGCCCCCGACCCGAAACATCTTCTTGTAAACAGGGGATTTATAAATGATTAACATGACACAGGGAAATATAATCCACAGCGATAATTCTGCACTTGTTTTGCACTCAGGCGGACAGGATTCGACTACATGCCTTTTTTGGGCGCTTGGAAAATTCACTTACGTACGCACGCTGTGCATTATCTACGGGCAGCGGCACTCTTTCGAAGTAGAAGTAGCACAACGCATAGCGGAGCAGGCGGGGGTACCGTTCCAGACTTTGGATGCTACATTTATCGGCGCACTTGCCGAGAACTCGCTCACGAATCACTCGATGGAGATGGACTCTGAGCAGCCGGCAGGTTCGTATCCAAATACATTTGTGCCGGGTCGTAATCTTTTTTTTCTGACACTTGCGTCGGTAATAGCGCGTACGCACGGCATACGCAACATTGTTACGGGGGTGTCGCAAGCCGACTACAGCGGTTATCCGGACTGTCGGGACACGTTTATACGTTCTGCGAATGTAACGCTCAATCTTGCGATGGATGAGCAGTTTAGCATACACACACCATTAATGTGGCTGACCAAAGCCGAGACTTGGGCGTTGGCAGACGAACTTGGAGTATTTGACTTGGTAAGGACACAAACCCTAACCTGCTATAACGGAATCATCTCCGAAGGTTGCGGTCACTGTCCCTCGTGTAGACTACGCAGAGCGGGCTTAGAAGAATACCTTTCCACACGCCAGCCGTCATAATTCCCAACATATAAAACACATTCTTCACTTTGTCCGTCATAACCTGCAACTCACATACACAGACTGTTATACTGTCCGTCATAACCTGCAACTCACATACACTGACTGTTATACTGTCCGTCATAATTACCGACATATAAAACACAATCTTCACATTATCCGTCATAACCTGCAACTCACATACACCGACTGTTATGCTGTCCGTCATAACCGACAACTCACACACACAGACTGTTATACTGTCCGTCATAATTCCCTACATATAAAACACATTCTTCACATTGTCCGTCATAACCTGCAACTCACATACACCGACTGTTATACTGTATGTCATAACCTGCAACTCACATACACAGACTGTTATACTGTATAAAAAGTGCCGTAACTTCGGTAACTACATATCAATTAAGAGTATAATGTCCCTCAAATAAGACGTATTAACCTCCAATCATATTGCATAAGCCTGTAACTCAATGGATTATACGCTTAGTTTAACCGCTTATACGCCGACAATGATAGTATATTCGCCGAAACTTGTAGTATATACGCCGACAATGAGAGTGTATGCGCCATAATTAGTGGTATATACGCTGATAATGAGAGTATATGCGCCGTAACTCGTAGTATATACGCCAACTATGAGAGTGTATGCGCCGAAACTTGTAGTATATACGCCGACAATGAGAGTGTATGCGCCGAAACTTGTAGTATATACGCCGACAATGATAGTGTATACGCCGAAACTCGTAGTATATACGCCAACTATGAGAGTGTATTCGCTGAAACTTGTAGTATATACTCCGATAATGAGAGTGTATGCGCCATAACTCGTAGTATATACGCCGACAATGAGAGTGTATTCGCCGAAACTCGTAGTATATACGCTAACTATGAGAGTGTATGCGCCGTAACTCGTAGTATATACGCTGACAATGATAGTACATGCGCCGAAATTCGTAGTATATACGCCTACCATGATAGTGCATGCGCCGAAATTCGTAGTATATACGCCGACAATGATAATATATTCGCCATAATTCGTAGTATATACGCTGATAATGAGAGTATATGCGCCGAAATTCGTAGTATATACGCCAACTATGAGAGTGTATACGCCGAAATTCGTAGTATATACGCCAACTATGAGAGTGTATACGCCGAAACTCGTAGTATATACGCCGACAATGATAGTGTATGCGCTATAACTCGTAGTATATACGCTGTAACTCGTAGCCCAGGCATCTAAGTTGAGCGCCCGAGCGCCCAACTTGCGCGTCAGGGCGCCTAACTTGCGCGCCTTGACGCCGAGGTTACGCGCCTGGTTGCCAGAGTTGCGCGCCCGGGCGCCAAAGTTGCGCGCCTGGATGCCGAGATTGCGCGCCTGGGCGCCAAGACTGCGCGCCTGGGCGCTAAGACTGCGCGCCCGGGCGCCTGACTTGCGCGCCCGAGCGCCGTAATATAGCGAACGTACACCATAATAGAGTGTATATGCAACTGTATTAGGCGATTATACGTTTATAAAATGCGTATATACATCTATTATAAGAGTATATTTTTACAAATTGCGCGCCTGTGAATTTATAATAAGGGCAGGTAATTTCAAGATATTCGTCGGAAAATTTAAGTTGCGGGTGGGTAATTGCGAGATATTCGTCGGGAAATTCAAGTTGCGAGTAGTTAATTGCGAGATATTCGTCGGGAAATTCAAGTTGCGGGTTGGTAATTGCAGGATATTCGTCGGGAAATTTAAGTTGAGGGTGGGTAATTGCGAGATATTCGTCTGGAAATTTAAGTTGCGGGGGGGTAATTGCAAGATATTCGTCGGGAAATTTAAGTTGCGGGTGGGTAATTGCGAGATATTCGTCTGGAAATTCAAGTTGCGGGTGGGTAATTGCAGGATATTCGTCTGGAAATTTAAGTTGCGGGTGGGTGATTGTGAGATATTCGTCGGGAAATTTAAGTTGCGGGTGGGTGATTGTGAGATATTAGTCGGGAAATTCAAGTTGCGGGCAGGTAATTTCAAGATATTAGTCGGGAAATTCAAGTTGCGGGTGGGTAATTGCAAGATATTCGTCGGTATATACAAAATATGTATCGGGGTATATAAATTGTGTGTCGGTATATACAAAATATGTATCGTGGTATATAAATTGTGTGTCTGTATATACAAAGTGTGTATCGGGGTATATAATTTGAAAATGTGTTTTTATAAAATATGTATATGGGTATATAAAATGAAAAACAATATTTGTAAAGTGGCTGTCCCTGTTTCCGACAGAACAATTCAAATTTTTATTGCCAATTTTAAGAAAAATAATTTCTTAAACAGTACCCACAACGTGATTATTCAGAATTATCTGGTAAATATACACATCGTCAAAGCCGGAAACTGTCCTGTTCCAACAACGCAACAGACCGGACTCACTGTATCCACATGAAGCAAAAAGACGGATACTAACACTGTTACGTGAAGAGATATACGCAAAAAGACTGTGCAGATGCAAAACCCGTACAACATAATCATGCAACATCATAAGCGCCTCACAACCGTAACCAAGCCCGCGAAAAGGCTCGTCAAGCAAAATTCCAACCCCCGCACGAAGATTAACAGGGTCGTACTCATAAAGATCAACCGTCCCAACCGGAACACCCGAACTCCTCTCTATAAGCATAAGACGCAGTTGCCGAGTAATAAGTATATCCTGCAAAGAATCAGATAGATACTCCCTTATCGCAAACCTCGAATACGGACGCAGAGATGACCCATACCTCCATAAAGACATGTCATTCTCCCACCTGTAAAGAATTTCCAGATCCTCAGGCTCTATAGCCCTCATGTAAAGATTCTCAGACTGATAAAACATTTGATGTTAAAAACTCAAATTCTACGCATTTATTGTATTAACTGACAACTAATATATTTCAAGTTTTTGCTTTTTATAAGAAAAATAACTATCTTTGCAGCCAAATTAAAAAACCAATTTCATAAGTAAACAATACAATGTCTTTACAAAAAGCAATAAAAAGCGCCCTCATCTCCGTATATCACAAAGACGGACTCGACGAAATACTCAAGAAACTCGCCGACGCAGGTGTTACTTTCTATTCCACAGGAGGTACGAAAACCTTTATCGAATCCCAAGGCTATGAGTGCATTGCCGTCGAAAGCCTTACAGGATACCCATCAATACTCGGCGGAAGAGTAAAAACACTTCACCCTAAAGTATTTGGAGGAATACTCAATAGACGTAACAATATAACAGACGAACAACAAATAATTCAATATAAAATACCCGAAATTGACCTCGTTATCGTAGATCTTTACCCCTTCCGTGATACCGTGACTTCCGGCGCAACAGATGAAGAAATTATAGAAAAAATCGACATCGGTGGAATCTCCCTTATCAGAGCCGCCGCTAAGAATTACAAAGATGTAGTAGTAGTCGCATCTAAAGACCAATACGCTCCGTTAGATAATATTCTTACCGAAAACGGCGCTATAACAACTCTCGAAGAACGTAAATGGTTCGCAAAAGAAGCCTTTGCCGTATCCTCAGATTACGATAGTACTATATTCGATTACTTTGATGCCGGCGAAGGCTCACATATACGTATAACAGGCGAAAATGCGAAAATCCTTCGATACGGCGAGAATCCACACCAAAGAGGTATATTCTACGGAGACTTTGAACGCCTCTTCGAACAACTGCAAGGGAAAGAAATTTCCTACAATAACCTCCTCGATATTGACGCTGCTATTACTCTAATCTCGGAATTCGACGAACTAACTTTCGCTATCCTTAAACATAATAACGCTTGCGGAATAGCATCCAGACAAACAGTGAAAAAAGCATGGGAAGCAGCGCTTCAAGGTGACCCCGTGTCCGCTTTCGGTGGTGTCCTGGTTTGCAATGCCCCAATTGACCGTGATGCAGCCGAAGAAATAACTAAGATATTCTTTGAAGTAATAATCGCTCCCGACTATGAGGCTAACGCACTCGAAATTCTGATGCAGAAGAAAAACCGCATAATACTGATACAGAAAGAAACCCCCCAGTGCGGTATGCAATTCAGATCCCTGATGAACGGCGTCCTCGTCCAAGACAAAGATGCAAGTATCCAAACCGAAGAAGACCTTAACACAGTCACCAATCTCAAACCAAATAACAGCGAGATAAAAGACCTGTTATTCGCTAACAAATTAGTAAAGAACACTAAGTCTAATGCTATCGTAATTGCGAAAAACCTGCAACTCTGCGCCAGCGGAACAGGACAAACTTCGAGAGTAGATGCCCTGAAACAGGCGATAGAGAAAGCCAAATCGTTCGGCTTTAACCTCGATGGCGCTGTGATGGCTTCCGATGCCTTCTTCCCATTCCCTGACTGCGTGGAAATCGCCGGCAAAGAAGGTATTCATGCCGTAATTCAACCCGGTGGATCCATCAAAGATAACCTGACAATAGATTATTGCAACGAACATAATATAGCAATGGTTACAACCGGTATCCGACACTTCAAACATTAAAAAAACAGGAATATTCATTATTAATCAAATATATTGTTAATTACAAAAAATGGGCTTATTTTCATTTACAAAAGAAATCGCGATGGATTTAGGTACGGCAAATACCATCATCATACAAAACGGCAGAATAGTTGTTGATGATCCATCGTATGTTTCATTAGACAAAAGAACAGGTAAACTGTTCAGCCTCGGACAAGCTGCCAAAAACCAGGACGGAAGAACCCCACCCTGGATAGAAACCGTCAGACCACTGCGAGATGGCGTTATAGCCGACTTCAATGCCGCAGAACAGATGATTCGAGGTCTGATAAAGAAAACAGACAACAAACACTATTTCTTTTCACCTTCCCTTAGGATAGTAGTCTGTATCCCTTCGGGAGCAACAGAAGTGGAAATCCGCGCCGTACGCGACTCGGCAGAACGGGCAGGCGGACGCGATGTGTTCCTTATCTTTGAACCAATGGCAGCCGCACTGGGTATCGGTCTTGACGTTGAAGCGCCGGAAGGTAATATGATTGTAGATATAGGCGGCGGAACTACCGAAATAGCAGTCATTTCACTCGGCGGACTCGTTACTAATACCTCAATCCGCATCGCAGGCGACGAACTGACCTCAGACATTGTCGATTATATGGGACGCCAGCATAATATGAGGATAGGAGAAGGAACCGCAGAACAAATAAAAATCAATGTGGGATCCGCATTAGTACGCCTCGAAAATCCACCCGAAGACTTTGTCGTACACGGCGCAAACAAAATGACCGCCCTGCCAATGGAAGTGCCGATATCATATCAGGAAATAGCCCACTGCCTCGATAAATCTGTCTCACGAATGGAAATGGCAATCCTGACCGCTCTCGAAAATACTCCCCCAGAACTCTATTCCGATATTGTACGTAACGGAATTTACCTGTCAGGAGGAGGAGCCTTGCTGAGAGGCTTGGATAAACGGCTGAAGGACAAGATTAATATCCCTTTCCACGTCGCCGATGACCCGCTTCATGCAGTGGCAAAAGGTACAGGTATCGCACTTAAAAACATCAACAAATTCAATTCAACAACAATCCTGATAAGATAATTGAAAAACTTAATCCGTTTTATTTTCAATAACTTTCATTGGCTACTCTTCTTCGCTTTAATCTATTTTTCGGCTTGGCTACTAATAAACAACAGCGAAATTCAGCGTAGCCGTTACCTTGTTATATCTCATGAAATAGCCGGACGCATGCACACCGCCTCAAGCGGCATAAGTTCATACATACACCTGAAACGGGACAATGAAGCCTTAACAGAGCGCATTGCCGGTCTTGAACAAGAACTGATGCTATGCCGGAAACAACTTGAAAACATCAACCATGCAGCACATTTGCGAGACAGCACATTTGTAATGCAACCCATACCGGCGGGCTTTTCTTCATGGCGCTTTATATCCGCACGGCTTGTTCACAACAGTATTTCAAGAACGGAAAACTACATCACCCTGAATCGCGGCACTAACGATGGAGTTCGCGAAAATATGGGAGTACTGTCCGCAAAGGGTACTGTCGCTGGTTTAGTAATGAGCGTTTCGCCAAATTTTTCGCGGGTTATTTCATTACTTAATCCCAAATCGCGATTAAGTTGCAAAATCAGTTCCACCAACTTTTTCGGATCACTCCTCTGGGACGGCAAAGACCCGCGATATTGCAACCTCGGCGAACTGCCCAGCCACGCAGTATTCAAAACAGGCGACACCATAGTTACCAGCGGCTATTCCGCTACTTTCCCCGAAGGTATTCCGGTAGGGATTGTAACAGATGCCCTTGAACAGAAATCAGGCAGATCAAATTATCTCAGGATAAATCTTTTAACCGATTTCAGTACTATTCGAGAAGTGCTGATTGTCGAAAACAGGAAACGCGACGAACAAACTAAAATCGAAAAGGAGGGCGCGGAATGACAAAAATATTTGTTCGGCAATCGATTATGTTTGTATCACTTGTATTCTTACAAGTCTGCCTTTTTAGCCGGATTCACGTTTTTGGCGTAGCCACACCTGTTGTTTACACATATTTCCTTATAAAACTGCCTGTTAAACTCAGTCGGAATGCAGTTCTGTTTCTTGCAGCGCTAATAGGTCTGTCAATTGACATTTTCGGTTACACACTCGGATTGAACATGCTGGCAACGATCATAGTCGGCTTCATGCGTTACATGTTACTGAGGCTTTTCAAACCAAGAGACCTCATAGACAACGTTATACCATCATTCGGAACGTTCGGTAGAAACATGTTTTTTCGTTATGCCGGAACGGTTACGCTGTTACATATAACACTGCTATTCGCTATCGACGTAAATGCCTTTCTCGTGCCTTCGCTGTTTATTTTGCGCATTGCTGGCAGTTTTATCATTTCCTCCCTCATAATATACGGCTTGGAAATGATTTATTCAGGGAAAGGAAATTGATAGTAGAAACCGGTGCCCTATCAACAAAAACCATAGGTTAAAATATTAAATGTGTTTGCTATGATTTATGTTATTCAAAAAAATTGTACCTTTGTGCTGTTTTCGATGGATATAAAATGGAGAATGAACTAACAGCATATCTTACAGAAGAAAAGCAGGCAAAGCGCAAAGGCGGCCTGTATCACAAAACACAGGTAAATCTTGCCTACAATTCCAACCGAATTGAGGGCAGCCGGCTTACCGAAGAACAAACCCGCTACATTTTTGAAACCCGCACCATCGGTTTCAAAGACGAAGACGCCGTGCCGGTTGATGATATTATTGAAACTTCCAATCACTTTGTGGCTTTCGATTATTTGCTTGATACTGTAAATGAACCTTTGTCGAATAATATCATTAAG
>JAISYU010000019.1 GCA_031269685.1 Dysgonamonadaceae bacterium
TTGACGGAGTGCGGGTCGTTTTGTAGATCGGCAACCCCATGTCTGCGAGTTGTTTGTCGGTAACATCAGGATTGTTAATGATGTATACCTTAATAACCCGCCTCAGTTCTTTTTCGTAAACCTTACGCGCGTCATTCCGGTCGGCTATCGTACCTCTGGTACGTGTAGTCGGGTTATCTGCAATCACATACTTCTGTTTGTAATCGCCCCATAGCGCGGTAAGATTATGATAAACCGGTGGCGGCATCAGGCGCTCAGCCCCGATGTCGCTCAGATTTACCATAAAAACTTCCTGCCAATCAAAGAATAATGACTGTGATGCAGGGATGTAATTCTTTGCCATTTTAGTTTAATTTTTAGAAAAACAAATGTTTGGTTGTAATACCGGACCGATATAATCCATTCCGGCTTTCGCATAGTACGGCAAAAAAATTGCCGTGCAGCGTAGAGAATTTCGGTGGGCTCACCGTTAGGCTTGATGTAACTGCACTGAACCCTAAGCAGATACGCCTCTTTTTGAGAGTTCTTGGAAATTTTCCGTAAGCTCTCGCATTCTTTGCGAGAGCTCTCGCACTTCTTGCGAGTGTTCTCGCATTCTTTGCGAGTGCTCTCGCATTTCTTACGAGTGCTCTCGCATTCTTTGCGAGTGCTCTCGCACTTTTTACGAGTGCTCTCACATTCTTTACGATTACACTCGCAAAAACAAAAATTCCACCAAGCGCCCAAGTAAAAATAATCAATGGGATGTTTGGCAGATTCGTGAATATATAGTCGGTAAAAAATCCCAACATACCTCCTTTTAGGAAATATTGCTGAACTTTCTTGCGTATGAAATATTTTTTTATTATCTCGCGTGCGCGTATATATAATAAGGTATGAATAGGGGCGTGTGTGTGTGTGTGTGTGTTAACAAAATATTTGACATATCCAAATCATGCTCCGATTTAGAACTGACAATGCCTGACGTTATCAAGTACTTTTCCGTATTCGGCATCCTGTTTGTGATACTGTATATGACTTTTGTCTTCATATTGGCGGCAAAGATAAAACACTTTTTTCAATCCACCAAATATTTTATAGAAATTTTTAATATAAAGGTATGAAATGTGCGTCACCGGCTACGATTTGAAGATAAAAAACGTCTTCCGAAAGTAAAATAAAGTCTTTCGGAAGACGGTATTCCCGTATTATTAACTTATACTGACGTAAAGTTAAGTCGCGGAACGTATCACATGCGGCATTAATTGCTGCCTGCGAAATTGGCTGTCTTGCCAAGCCCTTCCGGTCCCATGGCAAGATAACCGGAGTCGGCAAAAAGATCGTGTCCGGTGATAACCGCCGCATCATCACTCAAAAGAAAGGCAACGGTAGATGCAATTTGCGACGGCTCCTGCAGATGCTGCAAAATATGATACTCTTCCCATGCTTTGGGGACGCTTTCGCGTGTTCCATCAGGAGTGGCTTTCGCAACCTCGTCGGTCCAAACCCAACCCGGAGATACACAATTAACGCGGATAGCAGGCGCAAGATCAAGCGCAGCGCAACGAATCAGTTGCTTAACAGCGCCCTTGGCAGCATTGTACGTCCAACGCAGAGGTTGTGCAATATGTCCCGAAATACTTGATACGCAAACTATAGCCCCTTCCCTGCGTTCGCGCTGCTTAACAAACTCCGCTATCATGCGGGCGTAAGCAGCAGGACCCGCCATGAAAACATGCGTCCAGTCTTCGTAAGTCGCATCCATCGCTTTCGCAGTGAACGGGAAGGCGTTGTTGACAAGGAAATCAAGTTCGCCAAACAGCGCTCGACCCTCTGCAATAAGTATTTCCGGTGTCTCACGATTGCCCATGTCGCATGACGTGAAACGAACCCTGTCGCCGTATTTCTTGCTCAACTCTGCAAGAGTCGCAAGACCGGTTTCTTTATTCCGTCCGCAAAACAGAACGTTAACGCCCTCTGACAACAAACGTTCAGTTATCGCTTTGCCGATTCCTCTCGACCCGCCGGTGACGATAGCGGCTTTTCCTTTTAATCCGTTCATAAGATAAAAATTTTATAGTTCTCTAATCCATATATTTCTGAAGCGCACAGGATTGCCGTGATCCTGCAAAAGTATCGGACCCCTATCTTTAAGTACCGTCTTAGGGAAGCCGATGTATTCGGTAGTGCCTTTGATGATCGTGTTGTTATGCACAAGTACGCCGTTGAAAAACAGGGTTATCAGAGGCGGCGTGCGGTAGTTGCCATGGCTGTCGAAAGTCGGCGCAGTGAAAACGATGTCATAAACATTCCACTCGCCCGGCTTGCGAATAGGGTTTACAAGAGGTGCACTCTGCTTGTAGATACTTCCAGCCCCGCCTTCACGATACGTTTCATTGTTGTAATTGTCAAGAATCTGTACCTCATACAGCCCGTGCATAAATACACCGCTGTTACCCCTTCCCTGACCACGGCTGACGACGACCTCAGGTGACGACCACTCAATGTGAAGCTGGAAGTCACGAAACTCCCGCCGCGTCTGCATGTCGCCGCCTGTGACAGTCACGATGCCGTCCTTAATTTCCCACTTCGGATCTTTGCCGTTGGGCTGCTGCCACTCTGCAAGGTCTTTGCCGTCAAAGAGTACCGTCGCGTCGGAAGGCGCAGACAGGTAAGCATTTTTCAAAAGCTCGCCTGGAGTAACTACTTCCGGCTGCGGAAGCCAGCGTTCCGACATTTGAGGTTGCATTCCCATTGGCTTGGGATAGTGCCGATATTTGGTACGGAGACTAATATTGTCTGCGGTTGGGAAATCATCGGGGACTTTTTGTGTTACCTTGCCCGTAGCAGCCCATTCGCAGCCGCGCAAAAGCGTAACCTGAAAGCCGGTGCACTGCATCGCAACATTATCCTCAAGCGATGCTCCGGCATGTCCGAGTGCAGTATGGAAGATTCTCGCCTTGCCGTAATTGACGGTGAAAATAAGAGGCTCTTCCCTGCCTGACCCGCCGGTAGATTTGTCTGAGTAAGCGGTATAAAGCGCCCTCGGATCGCCAGGTCCGCGCAGACGGTCGTAAAGTTCGTCGGTAGCGTGCTTCCACTTTTCAGGCAAGCCTTCGGTGACGGGATGCTTGGCTCGGACTGTCAGCGTGTATTCGTGAGGCGCGCCATGTGATCCGCCGAGTCCCGGCTTGTAGTCCTTAACTAATTTACCGTCTAACCAGTAAATGTAAGGTCCTGATTTCTCGTTGCGCTCCCCCCAGCCTCCAAGCGCAGAGATTTTGTTAAATTCTTTCCATTCGGGGAAAGCATTGTTGGCGGCGTGATAAAACACTATTCCACCGCCGTCATGTACGTAACGGAGGAAGTTTTTCTTTGTCTCATCAGACCAGTCATCGCCGTTGTAGTCGAGGATCACTACCTGGTATTTGGCGAAATCGGGCGTGAAGGCGCTCATGTTTCCACCTTTTTCGGGAGATATTGCAAGGTCAACCGTGAAACGTCCGGAGTTTTCGAGGATTTGCCGGAGTGCGACGTGACTAACTTGCCAGTTGTGATTGTTTTGTCCGGTAACAATCAACGTTTTGATGTTGTCTGCCTTTATGCCTGAGGGGATCAGCACAATAAACATAAGACAGCATTTAATAAAAAGTTTCTTCATTGTAAAGTGTATTTTATAATTGGAAAAAATATTATCCTGCTGTTGTGAAATCTAACTGCCTCTTGTCAATGTTAGCCTTTACTACCTTTACTTTCAAGGGGTCTCCGAGACTGTAGCGGCGTTTGCGGCGGTTTCCAATCAGACAGTAATTCTTTTCATCAAATTCGTAATAATCGTCATCAAGGTTATGGATTGCTATCATTCCCTCGCAGGCATTTTCGGGGATTTCGACGTATAATCCCCACTCAGTAACGCCGGAAATTACACCGTCAAATTCCATTCCGACTTTGTTTGCCATAAATTCTACCTGCTTATATTTAATTGACGTACGTTCGGCGTTCATCGCCAGCGTTTCCATTGAAGAACAGTGGTTGCACTGGTTTTCCGTTTGTCGCTCTTCAACAGACTTGCCGCCGGAAAGATAACGTTCCAGTAGGCGGTGGACCATCATATCAGGATAACGCCGGATTGGCGAGGTGAAATGGGTATAATATTTGAATGCAAGCCCATAATGCCCGATGTTATTTGTTGAGTAAGCGGCTTTAGACATAGATCGTATAGTGACTGTTTCTATAAGATTCTGCTCTCTTTTCCCCTGCACTTTATTGAGGAGGTTATTGATACCCTTAGAAATTTCCATCCTGCTACCTTTATCTTTCAGCCTGTACCCTAAGCGATGTACAAGTTCCGACAAGCCGGTCAGTTTCTCTGCATTAGGAAGATCGTGGATACGGTATACAAAAGTACGGGGGGATTTGGATTGTCCTGTCTTACCTATAGTTTCCGCAACGAGGCGATTGGCAAGCAGCATGAACTCTTCGATAAGTTTATTTGAGTCTTTGGCTTCTTTGAAGTAAGCTCGTATCGGTTTACTGTTTTCATCGAGGTCAAATTTAACTTCAGGACGTTCAAAACTGATAGCTCCGGCTTTAAATCGCTGTTCTCTCAGTCTTTTTGCGATGCGATCTAAGGTAATAATTTCGTTATTCATAATTCCTTTACCGGTTTCGATAATCTGTTGAGCCTCTTCGTAAGAAAAGCGTCGGTTAGAGTTTATTATGGTTCTGGCAATCCTGTAATCTTTTATCTCTGCGTTATCTGTAATGTCTATAATGACAGAAAAGCAGAGTTTATTTTCGTTTGGGCGAAGGGAACAGAGGTTGTTGCTGAGTGATTCGGGTAACATAGGGACTGTCCGGTCTACGAGATAGACGGACGTGGCGCGTTCGTAAGCTTCTTTGTCGATGATACTTCCCTGTTTGACGTAATGCGTGACGTCCGCGATATGAATACCTACCTCCCAGCCGTTTTCGCTGTGGCGTATTGATATTGCATCGTCGTAATCTTTTGCGTCGGCGGGGTCAATGGTGAACGTCGGAACTTGCCTGAAGTCTTCCCGTTTACTTATTTCTTCTTTGGTTATCTTAGCGGATATTTTACTCGCTGCTTTCTCCACGTTTTCGGGGTATTTGCAGGATAGTCCGAATTCAGCGAGGATTGCGTGCATTTCTGTATCATTTTCGCCTGCTTCGCCAAGTACCTCAATTACTTCTCCTTCGGGACTACTGGCTCTCATGGGCCACTGTGTGATTCTTACCACTACTTTTTGACCGTCTGTCGCTCCTCCAAGTTTGTCTTTCGGGATTATAATGTCCTGTGCAAGGGTTTTGCTGTCTGTTATTAGTATTGACTGGTGCCGTCCAACTTCAATAATTCCTACAAAATTATTTCCGCAGTTTTCGATTATTTCTATAACTTCGGCTTCCTGTTTTTTACCTCTCTGTTTAGCTAAGACATTTACCTTTACTTTATCTCCGTTTAGTGCATGAAGTGTATTCCGTTCGGAAACGAACAGTACAGGGCTACCATCGTCCGGCAGGAAAGAGTTTCTGCCGTTTGCGCGACGTTCAAACCGTCCTTCGGCAATATTTTCGCCTCTGTGAAGTTTGTACCTGCCTCTTTCCACTTCGAGCAGGTATTCGCTGTTGACGAGTCCGTTAAATATATTGGCTACTAATTGGCGGTCGCTTTGGGAAGTTGCTCCAATCGCAGCGCTCACCTGTTTATAATTTAACGTTTCCCTTGGTCGACTGCTAAAAAGGTTTATTATACGGTTGACTATTTCTTTTTTATCCAGCTTCCTGTCAGGTTTATTGTATTTCTTTTTCGGCATATTTGGGCAGGTTATTTTCCGGCGATTGGTTTAAATCCCATTATTTCCCTTACGGAATGTAATGTTTGTGCTGCGCTTTGGCGTGCTTTGGCAGTTCCTTCTTCTACTACCTGTTCCAAGTATCCGGTATCATTTTTTATATCTTTTATTCGTTCACGGACGGGAGTTGTTAGATTAATTACGTCTTCGGCGAGTTGTTTTTTGAGATTACCGTACCATCGCTGTTCTCCGCGGTTCCAAAGAGATTCGTAGTGTTCCACCACATCTTTATTTGATACCGCCCTTAGGATAGTGAACAGGTTTTCTATGTAATCCGGTTTTGGTGTATTTTCTCCTGTTGGACCGTTGTCGGTTAATGCACCTTTAATTTTCTTTTCGATAACTTTCGGTTCATCAATCAAGTATATGCAGTTACCGTCTGATTTCCCCATTTTACCGCTACCGTCGAGTCCTGGGATTTTTATCAGGTTTTCTTCGCCATATATATACGCTGTCGGCATTTTAAAAATGTTTGTTTGATATTTGCGGTTGAAGCGTTGGGCGAAGTTACGTGTCATTTCGAGATGTTGTTCCTGATCTTTTCCGACGGGCACATAATCTGCGTTATGGATAAGTATATCGGTAGCCATCAGGACTGGATATGTAAGCAGTCCTGCGTTCACGTTTTGCGGGTTTTGTCGTGCTTTTTCCTTGAAAGACACTGTTTTTTCGAGTTCGCCTAAGTAAGCGTGCATATTTAGCAGAAGATAAAGTTCTGCTATTTCCGGTACGTTACTTTGCAGGTATAGTGTTGCTTTTTTTGGGTCTAATCCACAGGCGAGGTACTCCGCGAGGACATTTATAACGTTCACCCGAAGTAATTTTGGGTCAGGGTGAGTTGTCAATGAATGCCAGTCGGCGATAAAGAAGAAGCAGCGGTGTATTTCCTGCATTTTGAGGAAATTGACTAACGCCCCGTAGTAATTTCCTATGTGGAGGTTACCGGTAGGTCGTATTCCGCTTAGTACTGTTTTCATACGTTTTATTTTTGTTTAGCGCTGCAAAGTTACTGTTTTTTATTGTGAAATGAAACAAAACACAAGTTTTTAAATCAAAGCGTGGCGCGTTGTATATTACGCCCCTCACTTCCTTGCAAGATTTAATTATCGACGAGCGTAATTGCAAACTTTGTATGTATTTTGAGGCAAAAATAACAAATGACAGTCATTCTGTTCAATCTCTCTTTGTTGTTTATATGCAAAATAAGCAAGAACAGAAAAACCAAACAATGCAATAAAACGTACTAATTGGAAATAGCCGTAAGGCATATCTGCCAAACAGGACACCATTAATATGCAAGAAACCAGCAATCAAAGGAATATGTGATTATTAAATTTTTTATAAAGCGTCTGCCGCATTACTTGGTTTAGTACTGAAATTTCCGTTTGTCTGTAGAATGAGTTGATATTCAAGTATATTATTGTTTAATGTTTGCGGATAATCCTTGCCAAAATATTCTTCTTCGATAAAACCGCCTTTCACAGTTCCTTCTGTTGTTTGTTTCATTACTTTTTCGGGATTCCAACCTTTGCCGTAATAGAAAAATGGCTGATAAGTGCCGTTGGGCATTTCAAAAGTATAAGAACTGTTAGAACGGATATAGGCGTGGCGAACTACTTTATCGTTGCGTTTGATTGTTACTAGAACATCGCTGTTTGAAGTCCGTACCTTTATTTGCGAACACCCGTAATCATTGCACGAGCGATTACCGCCATACAAATAAGAGTATGGCGTTGCACCTGTCGAAAGGGAATTGTTGATATAGCGGTTATATTCCTCTCGCTCTTGTCTTTCCTTTTCTAATCTGGCTTGTTCGGCAGCTCGCTGTTCCGCTTCTCTTTTTTCTCGTTCGATGCGACGTGATTCTTCTGCGGCTCGTTGCTCTGCTTCGAGTTTTTCGCGTTCAACACGGCGAAGTTCTTCCTGTTGTGCTAACTCTATACGTTGCTGTTCTTCGCGTTTAAGGCGCGTTTGTTTTTCTTGTTCCGACTCGCAGGAAGCGAAACAAAGCAGAATTGCGAGTAGAAAAATTAATGATAATTTCGTTTTCATCTTTATCTCCGTCGGTTCTTGTTTAATTATTATTGATAAT
Source organism: Dysgonamonadaceae bacterium (assembly GCA_031269685.1). Lineage (GTDB taxonomy): Bacteria > Bacteroidota > Bacteroidia > Bacteroidales > Azobacteroidaceae > Azobacteroides. The sequence goes on from JAISYU010000019.1 coordinate 7,945, forward strand.
GGTTTATTACTTTATCTGCCGTTCCCTTGCTCATTTTGTGCGGAATAACCTTCTTCTTCAAGGTATTTTATTATTGATTTTAGACTACTAATATCTTCTCCTCTAAAATCTTCTTTATGTTCCATTGCTTTTTTGAACCAGTATAGGGCTGTATTTTTATCTTCTTTTACACCGTCTCCTGTGGCATAGCAAACCCCTAAACCGACTTGCGCCTCGGCATTGCCCTGTTCCGCACTCTTCCTTAACCACTTCACCGCTTCGGACAGATCTTTGTCTACACCGTCTCCTTCAGCATAGCAAAGCGCTAAACTGGCTTGTGCACTGGCATTGCCCTGTTCCGCGCTCTTCCTATACCACTTCACCGCTTCGTACGGGTCTTTGTCTACACCGTCTCCTTCAGCATAGCAAAGCGCTAAATCGAATTGCGCATCGGCATTGCCCTGTTCCGCGCTCTTCCTGTACCACTTAATTGCTTCATATGGGTCTTTGGTTACGCCGTCTCCTTTCTCATAGCAAACCCCTAATTTGAATTGCGCACTGGCATTGCCCTGTTCCGCACTCTTCCTTAACCACTTCACCGCTTCGGACGGGTCTTTGGTTACACCGTATCCGTTATCATAGCAAACCCCTAAAATGCATTGCGCCTCGGCATTGCCCTGTTCCGCGCTCTTCCTGAACCACTTCACCGCTTCGTACGGGTCTTCGGTTACGCCTTCTCCGTTCCCATAGCAAAGTCCTAGACTGCATTGCGCACTGGCATTGCCCTGTTCCGCACTCTTACGCCACCACTCCGCCGCTTCATATATATCTTTGTCCACACCGGCTCCGATATAA
>JAISYU010000023.1 GCA_031269685.1 Dysgonamonadaceae bacterium
GTGTGTGTGTGTGTGTGTGTGTGTGTGTGTGTGTGTGTGTGTGTGTGTGTGTTAACAAAATATTTGACATATCCAAATCATGCTCTGATTTAGAACCGACAATGCCTGACGTCATCAAGTACTTTTCCGTATTCGGCATCCTCCTTACGGGACAATATGTGTTCGTTTGCATCATAAGACGCGGCAAAGATACGCACTTTTTTTAAACAAACAATACCTTTTGCGAAAAAAATGCTGTTTCAACTATAATTGCTATAAAATAAGCCGAAATTGCCGGTATTTTGTTGAAAAAAAAAGATTAATATTTCCCCCTACCCTCAGAGTTCCGTATAAATCCCACTTTTAACAGCAGATTAGCGAAGTTCCGCATGTCGCCGGAGGCAATAAGCAGCCCTACATTATCTTCTTTTGCCGCTTTATAGAAGTCGAATTGCGGGATGTAATTAAACGGCACGCTGGGGATGATACTGCGGAAATCATCATGTACCGGCTGTATCGTGCCGTCGGGAGGCGTCATAACGCTCGCCTCCTCAATCGGCACCGTTTCTTTCAGTACGCTAAGGATTTGTGAGACGCTGAGAATCCCCTGCGCAAGGTTAAGGTAAATCTTCTGCGCATCCCGCGGCGTATGCGTAACATGAGGATAGCCACCGTCGGAAATAAGAATCCATGAACCGTGCCCAAGCGTTCCAAGAGCGTAAAGTATTTGTGGATGAATACATTTAGTGAAAAGCATAGTATATGTAATTAAAATTTATATCCTACCGTCATCAATACCTTTGAATTGTTTACAGAGACAGTTGCCGGCGTCGAAGTAACGGTGGTTGAAGTAACTTCATCATACGTTGACGGGAAAGGATAAAGTTTGTCCTTTTGAGTCCTGTAAACGTATGCAAGGTCAATGTAGAAGTTCGGGGTGAACCTGTAACCCAAACCTGCAGTCAGGTGGTTTATCGCGCCTTCCAACGAATAATGCGGCGCCGTACCCTCCGTAATAACATTAATCTTGCCGTCTTTTATGTCCTTACTGTAAGGTTGTTGCATCCAGGCGTAACCTGCCCGTACAGAAAAGCGTGGCGTAAAACGATATTCAGCGCCTATCCTGACCGATGAAGCGTTCCTTAAATCTTCCTTGATGTATTTATTGGAATTGTCCTCGTACCACGCGTCAATATAACCGTCCTCATCGGCAAATTTGGCGCCGCCATAGTTTTTCAGTTCGTAATCAACACTTATTATGGCATTCTTACCGGCAACCAGGGCAACACTCGCCGTCAACGTACTTGGTGTGCTGAAACTGTAGGCGGTACGCGCATCACGAGGGGTGGATACACGTTCGGCGTCATATGTGATACCTTTGTCTTCGTAGGTAATACCGTAAGGATCTACACTTCCCCTGTAATAATCCTTCATCAGATACCATGTCGGGGTATGGAACGACAAACCAAGGCGAAGTATATCCGTGGGACGCCAAATAGTACCGAGTTTCATCTGAACACCGGTGCCTTCCGCGATGTACGTATTGTCAAGGTAGAATTTCTGCGCACCAAAATCCTCCATGTATGTCGATTCCATAGAGTAGGAAATATTCGTCAGCGCAATCGTAGCCCCCAGATAAAAATAATCCTGTGAACTGTAACCAAGCGTAAAATCGTAGGAACTGATATTACCCTTTTCCCTGAAAGTCAACTCCGTACTCGGGGCAACGTTCGGTATCCTGCTGACGTACCCGTCATTATTCGCATTGGGATCAATCAGGTAACCATACCACCCCAGAGCATTCAACCAGCGTTGATCGGTATCATAATAATTGAAATTCTCACTTGAAAGCCATTCATTGGGGCGGTAACCACCGTAATCAATATCCTGAGAAGCCTTACTTGCAATGAAATCAGTCAACGAGGAATTCATCCTGCCAATACCTGCACGGTACCTCCTGTCAAAATTCTTCAGGCGATTAAAGGTGAAACCGAAATTCAAACGCCTGTTTCTTTCAGTGTCAAGAGTATAAGTGCCGATATAGGCGACATTGTCGGCTGTAAATGAAGTTTTTGAATCTTTTGTCTTCAATCCGTCCCAGTTGCTGTTCGTGGTATTGAAGGAAAGACCGGCGTTCAAAACAACTTCCGACGAGCGGTAAACCGCTATGCCTGCAGGGTTGATTGATACACCGGTCGGATCACCGCCCAGCGCACCGAATGCACCTCCCATCGCCTGTCCCCTGGCTGTTCCCGACAAATCATTCTTAGACATCCTGTAAGCATCAATTTCTCCCTGCCCGTATGCGCAAAGACATACAATAACTGCAAAAAACAACACCAAATTTCTTTTCATTTTCATAAAATTTAATAAATACATAATTTATCTCCTGCCTCCACCTCCCGATGAACGACCCCCGCCTCCCGATGAATGGGAAGACCCGCCGCCGGAAAAGCCTCCACTGCTGCCGCGTGACGTACTGCCACCGTAAGAACTGCTGCTGCGGGATGAACCGCTTCCATTAGACGAAGAAGAGGAACTGCCGGAATAATTATTGCTTGACCGGCTGCTGCCCGAAGACTGACTACTCACGTTACCGCTTGAGTTATTACGGCTTGCGCTGCGTGAAGTGGATACACCCGACGTCCTGTCCGAAGAACCGCGCGTGGAAGATGTTACATTCCCGCGGCTTGCCGAACCTCGACTGACGGATGCAGCATTGTCGCGTGAGGTTCTTACCGAAGAAGAGCGTGAAGTTGCGTAATTGCCTTCCCGCGAGACGGAAGACGACCGTCCACCGTTACCGGAAACACGTGAATTAACTCCCCTGCTATTGCTTCCGACATAGGAACCGCGGCGACCATTTGCAGAATAATGATGGCTTGAAGTATAATAAGGATAATAATGGTTATAGCAATATCCGTACCAGCCACCATAATAGCCGCCACCGTAATACCCGTTGTACCAGGGTGAATACCAGCCGTGATAGTACCACGGACTATACCAAGGTGAATACCATCCCGAATAATAATACGGACGATGCCAACCGTAACCCCAATAGAAAGGATCGTAATATCCCCCTCCACCGTAGTTATAGACGGAAATATTTACGCTGCTATTGTCCGGTTCGTTGAAACTCAGTTCGTAATCTTCGCCGTTATATTCGACATTCATGTTATCGGCGCCGGAAACAATAACTTTTTCAGGGTTATGGAAGCGGACAATCCGCTTAGTCAAATCTCCGTCAACATATTCATAAACAGTGTCATTGGCGGCGGTAACAACCGGCTCGTCATAATACTCGCCACTGTCCGAATATCGACGATTGTATTCGTCAACGTCGCGTTCATCGTTTACAATAGCCGTAACGGCAATTTGTCTGGGCATTTCCGCCACTGTTTTCACAGTTGTAGTTACCTGTACGGCTTTATTGTCTTTGGGCGAATGATAAATATCATCGTCAAAGGCATTGTTCTGCGCTGTTGCAGAAAGTGTAATGAACATCATTACCAAGAATAAAAACAATCTGTTCGTTTTCATAATGATAGTTATTTTTTATATTAATACTCCTGTTAAAAATAAAACTTATTTCTCGTTTATGACAAAAAGCAAACAGCAAAGTTTAATAAACACTGCACGTTTGAGGTGCAAAATTACATTAAAGTTTTCATATCTACAAACATCAATAATTTACCTGTCGTTGTCTTAATTCCCGGATGAAATAGCTATAAACCGTTCAGCTTCAATCGCAGCAGCACATCCACTACCCGCAGCAGTTATAGCCTGACGGTAATTGGGGTCGGCAACGTCCCCAGCTGCAAATACACCGGGTATTTTCGTCTTCGGGGTGCCTGGAACGGTTTTGATGTATCCTGTTTCGTCGAGATCGAGGAAATTTTTAAAGATCAGGCTGTTTGGAGTATGACCAATGGCGAGGAATATGCCGTCGACGGCAATGTCAAACTGTTTCTCGTTCTCTTCTCCCATGAACCGTACAAGGTGTGCACCTTGTACGCCATGTTCACCGAAAAATCCAATAGCGTTAGTGTTGAAAAGAGTTTCAATTTTCGGGTGATCAAGAACCCTTTCCTGCATGATTTTGGACGCACGAAGATAATCCTTACGTACAATCAGATATACCTTTTCTGCAAGCCCCGCAAGGTAAAGCGCCTCCTCACATGCAGAGTCCCCCCCCCCAACAACGGCTACCGTTTTACGACGATAAAAAAATCCATCGCAGGTAGCGCATGCAGATACTCCCTGTCCGGCGTATTTCTTTTCGTCTTCCAGACCAAGATATTTAGCGCAGGCGCCCGTACTTATAATTACGGTTTGCGCTTCGATAAGTTTGGTACGGTCAATGATGATCTTGAAGGGCGAAGTTGAAAGATCACAGCTTGTTGCCGCTCCGGGGCGGACATCAGCGCCAAACCGAATAGCCTGCCGCCTGAGATCGTCCATCATTTTTATTCCGGTAACCCCGTCAACGTATCCGGGGAAATTTTCTATCTCGCCAGTGGTGGTTAATTGTCCGCCGGGCTGAAGTCCTTCGTAAAGGATGGGGGCGAGTCCGGCGCGGGAAGCGTATATTGCCGCCGTGAAACCGGCAGGTCCTGAACCAATGATGAGGCATTTTGTTTTTTCCATTTGTTTATTGTTTTGTTAAAAAAATACTGCTGACTTTAGCGGAGATCGATTATTTCAGCGTTCGGATATTGCGAGGTGTCGAAAATGAATTTTGTGTCCGGTATTTCCTGGTTTGTTTTATAGCTGTTGATATATATTTCGTTCTCTAATCCATTGTTTTTAAAGTGTATATGAAGATAAACGGGCAAAAGGCTTCCGTGGTCTATGTGGAGTGTTATTTTTTTAATATCCTGTTTTTTGTTTTTAGGTATAAGTGTTATCTTGCTGACTTTCCGTGTCCCGTCAATAGTCTTTTCTCCGTCATAGTTGATCGTACAGTTTTTTTTGTAGATCCGGTAAATAATTGTAGGATTGATTGCCTGTATCTCTTCTTCACCAGGCTCGGAGATGTTTACTTCACCTGTCTCTGAACTGTATACCCACTGCGTTACGCCGTCAAACCATATACTATGGTCGGGCGATTCAATGTTGAATTTGTCGCCTTTTATTGTGATTGTCCCGTCAAAACTTTGTGTGTGAGCTCTGCCTGATTCGCGGATGTCGATAGTGAATTGCGCTGTTATCGCGCCTGATTTTTTGAAACTCTGTTCGGATTTTTCGAGCATCGCACGCGCTTCTGCGCTGTTCTGCGCGGCAGCGGGAATGGCGAAAATGATGAAGAAGATGAGAATTTTGTGTTTCATTTTATCTTTAATGGCTTTTTTGTTATTGACGGTTGCTGTTTCTTTTTTTACAAACTACCTGGTTTCTGTATTTGAGGTTTATGACGGAATATTTATTCCATCCGATTTTGTTTAATCCCCTGTCGTAGAAGAAGCGAAGCTTATCGAGTTTCTCTTTATATCCGGTTAATCTTCCTATAATTACCTTATGGTTTCCTACGATTGGGATAAATTCAAGATCGCCGTTGCGGTCGACGTGTATTTGTGCTATTTGCGAGTTCCAAAATTTGTCGTTTTTGATGTGTTTTACAAAATCGTAAAGCTCATTCCGTGCAAATTCTTCACTGATGAAGCCGGTTGCAACGTGTACATAAGCGGGGTAAATGCCAGTCACGGGGATAATTTCGCGCTCACGGTCTACGTAGTAACTGCTTCTGCCGGTGGCGAAGATTCTAAAGAATGGGGTCCGTTCGTGTATCGTTATTTTTATCTTCCCGTCAATGGTTTTGTAACATTCTGCGCGCCGGATGATTTTGTTTTCAATGAGCTTTTCCTCAATTTTTGAGGTGTTAATCTTATCAAGTGCTTTTCCTTCCGGCGATAAATTGTTTTTTTTCAACGTGGCGATTATTTCAGTGTCGGATACTAATTGTCCGGTGGAACCACCGGTTACATTTACCGTTATGCCTTTGCATACAGTCTCTGTGCCGGCTTTCGGCGCAATGGCTGTTATTGCGAAAATCATATAGCCGAACAGTAAAACAGCAAATAGGATCAGGGAGATTTTTTTTAACATAACGACTGTTTTGATTAATTCCACGTTTTGCTAACTTACGCTGATTCCAAGATTATGGAGCTTTTGTTCAAGGGAAACCCGATCGGTAATCAGTACTTCGCGCGGTTTGTTGCCTTGTGTAGGTCCAACGATACCGGCAAGCTCAAGCTGGTCCATCAATCGTCCTGCGCGGGCGAATCCAATTGATATTTTTCGCTGGATGAGCGATGTGGAGCCTTGCTGATTGTCAACTATCAACTGTGCGGCTTCTTTGAATAAGGGATCTAGTTTGTCAAGGGAAACCTGTTCGTTTGTCGAGTCGTCTCCATTACCGTCTCCGCTGTATTCAGGCAGGATCAGCGCTTCGGGATAACCTTGCTGGTTGCCGATAAATTTAACGATGCGCTCAACTTCCGGTGTATCTACAAATGCACACTGGATACGTGTTTTATCGTTTCCGGTAAAGAAGAGCATATCCCCGCGTCCAATCAACTGATTGGCGCCGGTTGAGTCGAGGATTGTTCTGGAGTCGATTGCGGTGATCACGCGGAAAGCAATTCGAGCTGGGAAGTTGGCTTTGATTGTTCCGGTGATTATATTGGTAGTAGGTCTTTGTGTTGCGATTATCATGTGGATGCCTACTGCGCGTGCTTTTTGTGCGATGCGGGCAATAGGCTGTTCTATTTCTTTGCCGGCAGTCATTATAAGATCGCCAAATTCGTCGATGATTACTACGATGTAGGGCATAAACCGATGCCCTTTCATCGGGTTCAGGCGGCGGTTGATGAATTTCACGTTGTATTCCTGAACGTTGCGCGATCCGGCTTTTTCAAGTAGTTTGTAGCGGTCATCCATTTCGATGCACAGAGAGTTAAGTGTGTAGATTACTTTTGTAAAGTCGGTTATGATTGGTTTTTCCGCATCAGGGAGCTTTGCAAGAAAATGTTTTTCGATAACCGAATAGAGGCTGAACTCTACCATCTTGGGGTCAATAAGTACAAATTTCAGCTCGGCTGGATGTTTTCTGTAAAGTAGGGAAGTAATGGCGGCATTCAGTCCTACCGATTTACCTTGACCGGTTGCTCCGGCAACAAGTAAGTGAGGCATTTTGGTAAGGTCTACCATAAATACTTCGTTCGTGATTGTCCTACCCAGTGCTACAGGCAACTCGAACTTCGTCTCCTGAAATTTCTTTGAGGCAAGGATAGAGTGCATTGATACGATTTGTGGATCGCTGTTCGGGACTTCTATTCCTATCGTTCCTTTACCTGGCATCGGTGCGATGATACGGATTCCGAGAGCAGAGAGGCTCATTGCGATATCATCTTCGAGGTTACGGACTTTATTGATACGTATTCCGTCGGCAAGTACTATTTCGTAGAGGGTAACGGTAGGTCCGACGGTAGCTTTGATGCTTTTTATTTCTATGTCGAAATGTTTGAGCGTTTGAATGATCCGGCTTTTGTTATTCTCATATTCTTCCCTTATTTCTTCTGGTGATATATTCTGTTCATAAGTTTTCAGAAGATCCAATGTGGGTGATTGGTAGTGGGATAAGTCGGCTTTAGGGTCGAAGGGACCCAACTCGGCAAGTAAATCTTCCGCATCTTTCTCGTCGCTGTCGTTAGGGGGCGCCGGTTTGGAGGGTGTAACAGGTGGAATTGAAGGTATGACGAGATCGGGATATTTTTCATCATCTTCGGGTTCGCCTACGATAACCACTTCCGGTTCCGGCTCAGTTACTTGGGGGGTTGGTATTACGGGTTTCTTGTCAGGCTTCTCATCTTTCTTTCTTTCAGGGAAACGGACTTTAAATTTATACCGGAACAGTCTTTGTACGAATAAGATTGTCCGCGAGGTAATGAATACCATGATGATGATAAACGTCAACAGGATAAACAAGAATGTTCCCAGAGAACCGAAATTGCCGCAAAGCATATCGGAGAGGGCGAGACCGTGTTTTCCACCGATATAAATGGCAGTTTCATTGAAGAGTCCGCTGAAGAAATATGAAAAAGCTAACGATGTCCAGACGGTCAGCGCAGCATTAATGATAAAGCATTTCAGCAGGTTGACGGTTTTAACATTCATCAGCCAGAGACCGGTACAGATGAGGAAAGCAAGCATAAATAGTGAAGAGATGCCAAAAGTGCCGGATATAAGGATATTGCTTAAGATAGCGCCGCGCAAACCCATCAGGTTCTTTATACCCGTTATCTTTTCGCCGGAGTGGAAAAACGACAGCCCTTCGACCTTGCTTTGATCGGCGCCGCCGGTATAGAGAAACGAAATAACGGATACCGCTATTGCAATCGATACGATAACAATGATAAGCCCTGTGATAAAATGAGTTTTGTCGCTTTTTACGAACCTCAAGATACCCGGCTGACTGTTTGTTGCGGCATTTTGCCTGCTTTTTGATTTCTTTTTGAACATACATTTAGGTTATGAGGTTGCAAAATTATAATAAAAATTTGAGAATTCGGTTATAAATTAATACCTTTGCAGCAAATTAATTTTTTACGAATGCAAGAAATCATTCGCTGCGGCGACATAAAAGACGATCTTTCACGGTTGCTCAACAATTTACAATATAGCGGCTTATTCATCCTCACCGACAGCAATACTGCAACTCTGTGCCTGCCACGTTTGGAATCGATACCGGAGATCATGGATGCGAAACGCTTTGTGATACCGGCGGGCGACGGTCACAAGAACCTACAAACCCTCTCACAGATTTGGGAATTTCTCTCGCAAAGCGGAGCCACACGAAAGTCACTGCTAATCAACCTTGGTGGAGGGATGTTGACCGACTTGGGCGGATTTGCCGCTGCAACGTTCAAGCGGGGTATACGCTTCATCAACATCCCAACGACCTTACTTGGCGCTGTGGATGCTGCAGTTGGTGGTAAGACGGGGATAAACTTCGGCGGATTGAAGAACGAAATCGGGGCTTTTTGCCCTGCCGTGGCGGTACTGATTGACACGCGGTTTTTCCGCACGCTTGATTCGGAAAATCTCCTTTCCGGTTATGCTGAGATGCTGAAGCACGCACTGTTAAGCGGATCGGAGGCGTTGGACGGCGCTTTGTCGTTCGACTTTGACGGCATAAACTGCGATCGACTGACTTCTTTGCTCTTCGATTCCGTTGCAGTTAAGGAAAACATTGTCCGTCAAGACCCTTCGGAACAGGGGCTTCGTAAGGCGCTTAACCTTGGTCATACTTTCGGGCATGCCTTTGAGAGCCTCTCCCACGAACAGCATCAGCCTGTCCTCCATGGTTACGCTGTTGTATACGGTATGGTTTGCGAGTTATATCTTTCACATATAAAGTTGGGGTTAGACCGTGCTGTTTTCTTACGGGTGACACGGTATATAAAGGAGAATTACGGTACGTTCTCCATCGAATGTAACCGCTATGAACGGTTATTTGAATTGATGCAACGCGACAAGAAAAATGAAACGAATACCATCAACTTCACACTGTTAAGAACGCCCGGCAACGCACTAATCAACCAGACAGCCACTAAAGGCGAAATAGAGGAAGCGCTCGATTATTTCAGGGAAATAAACTAAACCGTCAAGCGGGAGTATCTAACTCTCATAATATGATATGTCGTCACTGCCTAAGGTGACGGGTTGTCACCAAATTAGGAATACTGTGTACCGTCAGGGGATACAAAAAAGACCGCCCCACTTTACAGTGAGGCAGCCCTGCATTGCTTTAACCGCCACGCCCCCATATGAAGGGGACAGTTTTCTGCGGTAGGTTTTTTACTTTACCGTTATTTTCCTGTAACCGTATACAGCCAGGTCGCCAAGCTCTTCTTCAATACGCAGTAACTGATTATATTTTGCCATGCGGTCCGAACGGCTCAAGGAGCCGGTTTTAATCTGACCGGAATTTGTTGCCACTGCAATGTCGGCGATAGTAGCATCTTCGGTTTCGCCCGAACGGTGTGAAGTCACAGACGTATAGCCTGCACGGTGCGCCATTTCGATTGCATCAAGAGTTTCCGACAGTGAACCTATTTGGTTTACTTTGATAAGGATAGAGTTTGCGCAGCCGAGTTCGATGCCTTTCCTAAGGAATTCAACGTTAGTGACAAACAGATCGTCGCCTACGAGCTGGCAGCGGCTGCCAATCTTATCCGTCAGTAATTTCCAACCTTCCCAGTCGTTTTCACTCATACCGTCTTCGATGGAGTCGATGGGGTATTTCATAATCAGTTCTTCGAGATACTCCGCCTGCTGTGCCGAATTGCGCTTCTTGCCCTGCGGACCCTCAAACTTGCTGTAATCGTACACACCGTTGGAATAAAACTCTGACGATGCGCAGTCGAGACCGATTGTTACGTCTTTACCAGGCTCGTAACCTGCATTGCGGATCGCCGTCAGTATTGATTCGAGCGCCTCTTCCGTACCGCCTGCCAGGTTGGGTGCGAAACCACCCTCATCGCCAACTGCTGTCGACAGCCCTTTGTCATGCAATACCTTTTTCAGTGCGTGAAACACTTCAGCGCCCGTACGAAGTCCCTCGCGGAAACTTCCTGCGCCGACAGGGCGGATCATAAACTCCTGGAAGGCAATCGGAGCGTCGGAGTGCGAGCCTCCGTTGATAATGTTCATCATCGGGACAGGCAATGTGAAAGTGTTAGTGCCGCCGATATAACGATAGAGAGGAATATCGAGGTAACTTGCCGCTGCTTTCGCTACCGCAAGTGATACGCCGAGTATGGCATTCGCCCCAAGGTTCGACTTGGTTTTGGTTCCGTCCAGGGCAATAATCTTACTGTCGATCTCGCGTTGATTCAGTGCGTTGATGCCGACAAGGACGGGTGCAATCTTTGTGTTGATGTTCTCAACTGCTTTGAGGACGCCTTTTCCGAGGTACCGCTTCTTGTCGCCGTCACGGAGTTCGAGCGCTTCGTTTTCGCCTGTAGAAGCGCCTGAGGGAACTGCCGCACGTCCGATGATACCGGATGCCAGTGTGACGTCTACTTCAATTGTCGGATTACCTCTTGAATCCAGGATTTCTCTTCCTTGAACTTTTATTATTTCCATAATAATTTATTGTTTGATGTTTTTAGAATGATTTATTTTCGGGCTGCAAAGGTACTGCTTTTTTATTGATTTATGCTATATTTGGTGAATTTATTTTGCAGTTTCGGAAAATTACCGTACCTTTGCACCCGCTAATACAGATTTCAAATTAAAAATTTAAAAGATGGCTACAAAAATCAGATTACAAAGACATGGTCGCAAGAACTATGCGTTTTATCACATCGTGATTGCCGATAGCAGAGCCCCACGAGATGGGAAATTTATCGAGAGGATCGGGTCGTACAACCCCAACACGAATCCTGCTACTGTAGATTTGAATTTCGACCGGGCTTTGTATTGGTTGATTGTAGGTGCTCAACCTACCGACACTACGAGGAACATTCTTTCTCGTGAAGGTGTGCTGCTGAAGAAACATTTGCTGGGAGGGATAAAGAAAGGTGCCCTGACGGCTGACGAAGCGGAGAAGAGATTTGAGGCATGGCAGACCGCAAAACAATCGGCAGTTTCGACAGAAATCAGCAAGTTGAGTGATGCACGTCTCTCCGCCGATAAAGCAAAGTTTGAGGCGGAAAAAGCGGTAAACAAGGTGAAAGCAGAAGCATTGGCAGCGAAACGCGCAGCGGTAACGGCTGCAAGAAGAGCCGCCGAAGCAGAATCTACCGTAGAAGAAGTAACTCCAGCAGCAGTTGAAGAAGTTTCGGTTGTAGAAGCAGCGGCTCCTGAGACGGTTAAAGAAACTTCGGTTGTAGAAGCAGCGGCTCCTGCGATTGAAGAAACTTCTGCTGCAGAAGAGTAATTTTCAACAGGGTTACAGATTAATTTCTGCAAATATTGTTAGTTTTTTAGTGAGTTGCAGGCGAAGGCATGCAACTCTTTTTGTCAATGAAATTTCATATTCAATATACCGACGATGGGACTGATGCGAGGGCAGGGTTGCTCTTTACCGATCATGGCTCAATTGAGACGCCGGTTTTCATGCCTGTTGGTACTCAGGGCGCGGTCAAGGCGGTACATTTCCGCGAGTTGAGGGATGAGATAGGCGCGCAAATAATTCTCGGTAATACTTATCATCTTTACCTCCGTCCCGGCGTTGAGATTCTTGAGCAGGCGGGAGGTTTTCACCGTTTCAGCGGCTGGGATCGTCCTGTTCTTACCGACAGTGGTGGTTTCCAGGTATTTTCGTTGACTGAGAATCGCAAGTTACGCGAAGAGGGTGCGGAGTTTCGTTCCCATATAGATGGTTCAAGACATCTTTTTACACCCGAAAATGTTATGGATACGGAACGCAGCATAGGTGCCGACATTGTTATGGCATTTGACGAGTGTACGCCCGGCGATGCGGATTATGAATATGCGAAGCGTTCCCTGTCGCTCACGGAACGCTGGCTTGACCGTTGCATCAAACGTTTTGACGACACCGGACCGAAATATGGCTATGAGCAAAGTCTTTTCCCTATCGTGCAGGGCTGTATTTATCCCGACTTGCGTTGGCGAGCAGCGGAAAATGTCGCATCGAAATCAGCTGATGGAAATGCTATCGGCGGGTTGGCGGTCGGTGAACCTGTCGATAAGATGTATGAGATGATAGAGCTTGTCAACGGAATACTGCCTGTAGATAAACCTCGCTACCTGATGGGCGTCGGCACTCCCATCAATATTCTCGAAGCGATAGAACGTGGCGTGGATATGTTCGACTGTATAATGCCTACCCGTAACGGTCGTAACGGGCAACTGTTTACATCTAACGGTGTAATCAATATAAGGAATAAAAAGTGGGAAAATGATTTTTCTCCCATTGAAGACGGCGGGGCGTCGCCGCTTGACGAATTTCATACCAGGGCGTATCTTCATCATTTGTTCACTGTTAACGAGATACTCGGACTTCAGGTAGCCTCGATACACAATCTTGCATTTTACATCAGACTTGTCGATCAGGCGCGTCAGCATATCATTGACGGGGATTTTTCGCAATGGAAGGCATTATCTATACACCGTTTGAAAAACAGACTTTAAATCATGAAAGTGATAATTCCTATTAAAAAACCGGATTTTTTCGGCGAAGAAACTAACATCGTTGGAAAGCCTGACAAACTCTTTGGCGAGATTATATAAGGAAGATAGAATGAAAAAAGGAATGTTGATCATGGACCGGTATATTATCAGGAAGTTTCTTGGTACGTACGTTTTTACGATAGCCCTTATTATTGCTATCACCATCGTGATCGACGTCAACCAGAAGATCGACAATTTCATAAAAACTTCGCCATCGCTTTACGCTGTCATTGTTGATTATTACCTCAACTTTATCCCGTACTTCATAAACCTTTTCAGTCCGCTGTTCGTCTTCATCGCCGTTATTTTCTTCACATCGAAAATGGCGGAAAATTCCGAGATTATCGCCCTTATGTCAAGTGGGTTGAATTTCCGGCGAATGATGCGCCCGTACATGATTGCGGCTGCGGTTATCGCAATATTAACTTTCATTATCAACAGTTTCGTTATCCCGCCCGGAAATGTCAGGCGTATAGAGTTTGAGAACCGTTATGTCCGCAACAGGAGCGTTGACTATGCTTCCAATATACAATTGAAAGTCGAACCGGGGATCATTGCTCACTTTAATAGTTTTGACAATAACACCCGTCGCGGAAGGGGTTTTTCGCTTGAGCGTTTTGAAGGCAAGCAACTCGTATCCCGCCTCACGGCTAAGGAAATTTTCTGGGATTCGCTATACCGGTGGCATGTTAATGATTATATGATTCGCAACTTTGCAGGCATGAAAGAAGTTATTGCCTCCGGCGAACGCCTTGATACTACGCTCGCAATAGTGCCTTCGGATTTCCTTATCTCTGTTCACGACTCCGAACAACTTACCACACCGCACCTTAAAGCATATATCGACCGGCAAAAACAGCGCGGGATAGGCAATAACATCCAACTCTTCGAGATAGAATACCACAGAAGATTCGCCATGTCGTTCGCGGCGTTCATACTGACGATCATCGGAGTGTCGCTTAGTTCACGGAAGGTGAAAGGAGGCATGGGACTTAACATCGGGATAGGTATGGGCTTGAGTTTTTCATATATACTTTTCCTGCAGGTCTCGTCAACCTTCGCAATATCAGGCATGGTAAGCCCGCCGGTCGCGGTGTGGATTCCAAACATGCTTTTTGTTGTCATAGCAGTATGGCTGTACAATAAAGCGCCGAGGTAAAAAATTATGTTGCTTATACAGGATACAATAATCAGCCCCGACTTGACGGACGAGTACTTCTGCTGTGATCTTTCCGCTTGCAAGGGAATATGTTGCGTGGACGGCGAATCGGGCGCACCGGTCGAAGAATCGGAAATAGCCCGCCTCGAAGAAGTTATGTCAATAGTTTGGAACGATCTCTCGGATGCGGCAAAGCAAATTATCGAACATCAGGGAGTCGTCTATATTGATGCCGACGGAGACTGCGTTACTTCTATCGTTGACGGAAAAGACTGCGTGTTTACATGCTATGATGAACACGGCATCTGCCGATGCGCTATAGAAAAAGCCTGCCGCGAAGGGAAAACTGACTTCTGCAAGCCCATCTCATGCCATCTTTATCCCGTCCGCGTAACACAATACAATGGTTACAGGGCTGTGAACTGTCACCGATGGAAGGTCTGCAACATTGCCCGTGAAAATGGAAAGCAATGCGGAATGAAAGTTTACCGCTTCCTTAAAGAACCCCTGATAAGAAAATTCGGCGAGGAGTGGTACAGCGAACTTGAATCAAACGCCTAACGCATCGGCAACAATAAACGTACTGCCACCGACAAAAATAACATCCCGCTCATTGGCACAATCCTTTGCTGCGCCCAATGCACCTGCCACGGTAGCAAAAGACTGCCCGTGCAACCCGTAACCGTATGCCTTTTCCGACAAAACACCGGAATCAAGCGCGCGTGCAATCGACGCCTGCGTGAAATAATACTTCGCATCCTTCGGCAACAAGGCAAGGACGTCTGAAATATCCTTGTCATTTACCATCCCGAAAACTATGTGAAGCCTGTCAAACTTTTCCGATAGCAACTGGCGGACATTGTACTCCATTCCTCCAACATTATGCCCTGTGTCGAGAATAATTTTCGGCTCTTTCCCAATAATCTGCCACCGCCCCATAAGTCCCGTGTTCCCTGTGACATTAAGAAATCCCGACCGGACACAGGCGTCGGGAATCTTAAACTGTGAACGGTTTAATACATCAATCGCACAGAGTGTAGTCGCAGTATTCTTTTCCTGCGCATAACCGCCGAGTTCATTTTCCAAATGAAGATATTTCACGCACTCAAACAGCCAGTGTCCCGAAGGAAGAATCTTTGAAGAAATAACAGGGTTTTCATCTTCCGCAAAAAGAAAATCATTCGCCGCAACCTTCGCCCTTTCGTATGACTCAAATACTTTCCTGACCTCACCTTGCGCCTCGCCTATCACAACCGGTACATTATGTTTTATTATCCCCGCCTTCTCATGTGCAATAGCCGTCAAGGTGTCACCAAGAAGTGCGGTGTGGTCGTGACTGATGTTGGTAATGACACTCAATACGGGGGTTATAACGTTAGTACAGTCAAGCCGCCCGCCAAGTCCAACTTCTATTACCGCTATATCAACCCCGCAATCGGCAAAGTATGCAAATGCCATACCGGTAGTCAATTCAAAGAACGAAGGCTTGATGGACTCAAAGAATTTGCGATGCTTTCCTACGAAACTTACAAGGTAATCTTTGTCTATCATCCGTCCGTTCACACGGATACGCTCGCGGAAATCCAGCAAATGGGGAGATGTATATAAACCGGTGCGATAGCCTGCCTCCTGTAAAACCGATGCCAACATGTGGCAGACAGAGCCTTTACCATTTGTCCCGGCTACATGGACAGTAGCGTAGCGTCGATGAGGATAACCCAAATGTTCGTCAATCAGGAAGGAGTTCTCCATCCCTTCCTTATACGCCGCGCTACCTATCTTCTGAAACATCGGAGCGCTGTTATATAAATAATCAATGGTCTGTTCGTATGTCATATTTTTTAAAAAGTCCCGCAAAGAAAATCGTACAAAAGTAATGAAATTTACCAGTGAATTATTTGTAAATAAAGTTTTTTATTTACCTTTGCCAAAAAAAAATACATAATGAGTATGGCTACAAAAAGAAACATTGAAAAAACTTTCATCAAACTCTACGAGAAAAGTTTTGCCGAGAATTTCGATCTCAATGCAATGAGCGACTATGGCTCAAACAGAGTTTTTACATACGGCGACGTTGCGCGGCAGATTGCACGTCTGCATATTATATTTGAAGAATGTCGCATCAACAAAGGAGACAAGATTTCTATAGTAGGGAAGAACAGTAGTCGGTGGGCGATAGCTCATATTGCAACCGTTACATACGGTGCTGTTATCGTGCCCATCCTGCACGACTTCAACTCTAATGACATCGCGCATATCGTCAATCACTCCGATTCCGTGCTGCTCTTTGCCGCCGACTCTATCTGGGAAACGCTCAACGAAGACAGCATGTCGGAATTGAAAGGCGCTATATCTCTTACTGATTACCGGCTTCTTTTCCAGCGTGAAGGCGAAAACCTGAATGAAATTCTGCAAACACTTGACGAAAGGTTTGACAGGAAATATCCCAATGGCTTTGGTCCCACTAATATTATATATTCAAATCAACCCGATAGCGATATTGTTGTATTGAACTATACTTCCGGTACGACAGGCTTCAGTAAGGGCGTAATGATTATGGGTTCCAACCTGTCCGGTAACATTTCTTTTGCTCACGTTGAACTTCGTCTGCAAAAGGGAGACCGTATGCTTTCTTTCCTGCCGCTTTCACATACATACGGAGCGGCTTTTGATTTTCTGTACGCATTAACGGAAGGCGTCCATACAACTTATCTTGGAAAAACTCCTGCACCGAAGATCCTTCTCCAGGCATTTGCCGAAGTCCAGCCGGATTTAATTATTTCCGTACCTCTGATTTTCGAGAAGATCTATAAGAAGATGATTTTACCGATGCTTGGTAAACGCGCTATAAGTCTTGCGTTGAACGTACCGGTACTTGATACGCAAATTTATGCACAATTTCGTCGCAAACTTATCGCAGCCCTTGGTGGGCGATGCAGGTTGATAATCATTGGAGGAGCGCCTTTCAACCAGGAAGTTGAAGATTTCATGTTAAAGATAAAATTTCCTGTTTGTGTAGGATACGGTATGACGGAATGTGCTCCGTTAATCAGTTTTGAGTCGGATCCTGTAATGTTTGTACCTCATTCCTGCGGCAAGGTTCTACCATGTATGGAAGTACGTATTGACTCGGAAGATCCGCACAGTATCGCCGGTGAAATACAGACCAGGGGACAAAACGTGATGCTCGGATATTACAAAAACCAGGATGCAACCGAGGCAATCTTCACCGATGACGGCTGGCTTAAAACCGGTGATCTCGGTACGATAGACCATAATAACAACCTTTTTATCAGGGGACGTTTAAAGAGTATGATTTTGAGTTCAAGCGGACAAAATGTTTATCCTGAAGAGATAGAAGCGAAACTTAACAACTTGCCTTTTGTCATGGAAAGCCTTGTGATTGAGAAGCGCAATAAACTTGTCGCATTAGTCTATCCTGATTACGAATCTCTTGCTCAGACGGGGATTACGCCTGAAGATCTTCCTCTGATTATGGAACAGAACAAGGCAGACCTTAATAATATGGTTGCTTCTTACGAAAAGATAGCAGAAATAAAGTTGTACCCGAACGAATTTGAAAAGACGCCAAAGAAAAGCATTAAGAGGTATCTTTACAATAATAATTAACTTTATAATATTCGTGGAAGATCAGGTTTTTGATTTGTCGAGCAGCATCGGTGATGTTTGGCGGCTGTTGGAGGAGAGGGAGCGTGAATGTTTACGTAACTATGCGTCGATACAGCGTTTTCGCAAGAACCAGATAATTTATTACGTAGGTGAAGAGCCGACACATCTGATGTGTTTGCTTCATGGTAAAGTAAAGATATATAAGGAAGGGATAGGCGGTCGCAACCAGATAATCCGCATTATAAAGCCGATACAGTATTTTGCATACCGTGCATATTTTGCAGGGGAGAATTACCTTACTAACGCAGCCGCATTTGAGGCATGTACCGTATGCCTGTTACCGATGAATATAGTTATGGAGTTGTTGCGCAACAATTTCAAGTTTTGCCGTTTCTTTATAAAGCAACTTTCTATTGACTTGGGCATATCGGAGGAGCGTACGGTTAATCTTACACAGAAACATATCCGCGGGCGTCTTGCCGAGTCATTAATTTTCCTGATAGACAGTTACGGTCTTGAGGAAGACAATACTGTCAATATTTACCTTGCGCGGGAAGATCTTGCCAATCTATCTAACATGACTACTTCCAATGCCATACGTATCCTTTCCGATTTTGTTTCTGAAAAGATAATAGTCCTTGACGGACGGAAGATAAAGGTACTTGATGAAGGCAAACTACGGAAAATAAGCCGGATTGGGTAGATAAAAAACAAACTTTTCTCATCTATATCCGGTAATCTTTTAGATTTAAATCGGAACCTTCTAAATTTAAATCTGAGACCTTTAGATTTAAATCCGAGCCTTCTGGATTTAAATCTAAGCCTTCTGGATTTAAATCCAAGCCTTCTGGATTTAAATCCGAGCCTTCTGGATTTAAATCCAAGCCATCTGGATTTAAATCCGAACCATCTGGATTTAAATCCAAGCCATCTGGATTTAAATCCGAACCATCTGGATTTAAATCCGAGCCTTCTGGATTTAAATCCAAACCATCTGGATTTAAATCCAGAGCCTGTATCTTTGGTGCGATTCGCAAGATATAACCTCGTATCATACCCGGTTCTGAATACGCCGAAAAGGCAGATGAAATATCTTGCCACGTTTACAAAACATACGTATGGACTAATGAAAAGTAACTTGAATTAGTATCTTTTCCTGTTTTAAGACAGTTAGCAACGAAATTTATACTATCTTTGCACCGTATAATTTATTTTTTTTTGACTATGGATGTTTTTAAAGAGAGCCTGATAGAGGACTTAATCGTACTTGCTTTGAACGAAGATATTGGGATTGGCGATTGTACGACGTTGAGTTGTGTCTCATGGACGGCTACCGGTAGAATGCACCTGCTGGTAAAGGAAGACGGTATTCTGGCAGGCGTTGAAGCCGCAAGGAAAATTTTCAACTACTGTGACCCGCGCACAGATTTCGTTGAATACCGTTCCGATAAAGAAAAAGTCCAGCGCGGAGATATTGCCTTTGAAGTCTTTGGCAGCGCAAGGTCGCTTTTACAGATAGAGAGATTCGTACTGAACGTAATGCAACGCATGACAGGAATTGCTAATGCTACAAAAAGATATGTGGATCTCCTTGAAGGAACTAAGACAAGGGTGCTCGATACGCGAAAAACCGCACCGGGAATGAGAGTCCTCGACAAAGAAGCAGTCAGGATCGGCGGAGGCGTTAACCACCGGTTCGGACTCTATGACATGGTGCTGATAAAAGATAACCATATTGACTTTGCCGGCGGCGTCGGAAAAGCAATCCGTAAAGCAAAGGCGTTTACCGGTGACATGGACGAATTTATCCTGATTGAAGTTGAAGTGCGTAATTTTGACGAACTAAATGAAGCGCTTGAAACGGGATTAGTACACAGGATAATGCTCGATAACTTTTCAGTCGCCGACACCAAACAGGCAGTCGACCTGATTGCCGGAAGGTGCGAGACAGAGTCCTCTGGAGGAATTACTCTCGATACAGCACGCGCTTACGCCGAGGCAGGTGTTGATTTCATTTCGGTAGGGGAACTTACACATTCCGTGAAATCTTTTGACCTGAGCCTGAAGTTTTTTGAATAATGCGCTCTCCAAAAAGGCTACTACTGCCGGTATTAGTACTCTGTCTACTTTACAGTTGCAGTGCTATAAAATATGTCCCGGACGGGGAATTCCTTTTAGATAAAGTAAAGATCGATTCCGATATAGATGGATACGGAACGCATGAATTAAACCGGTATATTCGGCAACATCCGAACTTCAGAATGTTCGCCATTAACCGTACGGCATTCCAGATATATAACCTGTCGGGACGGGATACTGCCAAATGGTTTAACCGGTTTCTTAAACGGATAGGTGAAGAACCTGTCATCTTCGATTCCCTGCTCGTCAACAAATCTAAGAGTGAACTGACAAAATTATTCATCAATAAAGGATACGTAAATGTTAATGTCTCGTCCGACATAGACAGGAATAATAAACGGGCAAAAGTAAAATATATAATCAGGGGAAATAAACCTTACAGAATCGGGCAATTATCAATGGACCTGAAACACAACTATCTGCCACCATTAAGTACTTCTATCCGCCAGGGCGATCTCTTTGACCGTAACATGCTTGATACCGAACGGGATAATGTTTCAGGTATTTTGCGGAACGAAGGTTATTTCCAGTTCAATAAGTCAATGCTTTACTTTGAGGCTGACAGCGCACTGAATAACAATACGGTAAACCTTACACTCAAACTTATGCCCGAAACGGAAAGCAATTCCCCCTTCAGGAAATATTTCTTTAATGATGTCAACATTTACCTTGATTTCGACCCCTTCGACTGGCTTCGATTGAACAAAACAGGAAATTACCTGATGACGGACAGCATCCAACTGAACGGATACAATATATATTACACAGGAAATAAACCGTCGCTCCGCCCAAAAACACTGCTCGGTAATTGCTTCATTTTGCCTGGAAAACATTACTCTCAGTCGGGCGAAGACGTTACTTATTCGGCTTTCGCTTCGCTTGGAGCGCTCAGTAATGTTCATATACATTTCGACGAATTTGTCCGTAATGACTCAAATCTTATAAATGCATCGATCCTGGCAATGCCTTCCAGAAAACTCTCCTTTACCTATTCCATAGAGGGGACTAATACTGCCGGAAATCTTGGTGTAGCAACCGATGTGGGAGTCGTCCACCGTAACCTTTTCCGCGGCTCGGAAATGTTTAACATCAAAATACGCGGCGCCTATGAAACCATAAGCAACTTTGAAAACCCATATCTTGAAATAGGTGGAGAAGCGTCAATCCATATCCCAAAAGTTGTATTTCCTTACCTCAATTCGCTGTCACGAAGAATGAAGACATCGACCGAATTCTCCCTCAGTTACAATCAGCAAACCAGACCAGAGTACAGCAGGACTCTTTTCTCAGGCGGGATTCATTATTCCTTCCAGGGAAGAGACCGTATAGCCGGACGGCATCAGTTCGACCTCATTGATATTGATTATGTTTATCTTCCAACAAAAGATTCAACGTTCATGAGCCGCCTGCCCGCCGGCGCACAATATTTTGGCTATACTGACCAGTTTATCGTCGGCTCCGGTTACTCGTACACTAAAACCACATTCGATCCCATGCAAAAACAAAGGGATGCATACTCTTTCCGGTTTCAGTTTGAGACCGCTGGAAATATGCTGTACGCTATCAATAAAATCTTCAGCGCTGAAAAAGACGACATCTCATACAAAGTATTTAATACTTATTTCGCGCAATTCATAAAAGGAGACGCAAGTTATGCTCGGACGCATATTATAGACCGCCATAACTCATTCGCGTGGAGAACAGGATTCGGAATAGGTTTCCCCTACGGCAACTCGGAAATGCTCCCGTTTGAGAAAAGGTATTATTCGGGAGGCGCAAACAGTGTCAGGGCGTGGACAGTCCGCGAATTGGGACCCGGCAATTACCAGCCAGGTGACTCTACTACTTTCTTTAACCAGTCGGGAGACATCAAACTCGACCTGAACATAGAATACCGTACCCGCTTCTTCTGGAAACTTGAAGCGGCAGTCTTTGTTGACGCCGGAAACATTTGGACGGTGAAGAAATATGACGGTCAGTATGGTGGTGTATTCAAGTTGCGCGAGTTCTATAAACAAATAGCGCTCGGCTACGGATTAGGTTTGCGCTTAGATATGAATTTCTTCTTAGTAAGGTTCGATTGTGGATGGAAAATATACGATCCGGCACGGCGCGGCTCCGACGCATGGACTGTATTGCATCCTAACCTTTCTGATAACTGGGCTTGGCATATCGCTGTCGGTTATCCCTTTTAGTGTGAGCCTGATCATATTATTTTATTATTTTATGAGCAGATTCACTCACTGTTCTTAACCATTAACTTAGATGTCCTTAACTTCCAATCGGTAATATCCGGCTTCTACCCTAATTACCGTCTTCCCGTCATTGCCGCTCAGGTTGATGATTCCTTCCTCTTCCTGCAATAATTTCCCGTTATCTGTAATATTCGATAGCGGAGCAGGCAGGGTAATATTAGCGCGGAGTCCGACCGGCACAGTGATTTCATAGGTCGTTCCGCCGGAAGGCTCCTTAAGCCATGCACTGTGCACCGTACCGTAAGGTGTACCGGTTTCGGCGCGGGCAAAGGTCAGACCTTTTACGGTGTGTGGAGTTATGTTTATCACGCGATGCTGTATTTCCGGCTCAATGCCGGCTATTCCTTTCAGTAACCAGGCGGAGATACCGAGATAACTTGTATGTGTTTGCGCGCAGTTAGAGTGGGCTATCTCCCATGTTTCGGGAAATACGTTACAACCATTGGAAATGAAATACCCATAACTCGGATATGTTGTTTTTGAAAGGATCTTGTCAAAAGTTTCGTACAAATCGCCGTTTGCAATAATAGTCTTATAGAACGGATAACGCCCAAAACTGCCGACGTTGATGTATGGATGGGTGGATTGCAGGTCACCGGCGAGGTGTTGCAAGGTTTGTTTGTGGAGCGAATCCGGGACTATGCCGGCATACAGTGCGCAGGTTGTCCTGACCTGGTCTCCGTTGAGGTAGATGTTTTTCTCTGCATCGTAGTATTTTTCGTGCAGGGCTTTTCTGAGGTCGTTCAGACGGTGTTTGTAGATTGATACTTCATCATAAAGTCCGATCTGCGAACAGATGTTTATGTAATGGTCAAGTGCAATGGCATATACGCAGTTGTTGAAATAAAGCGCTTCTTCGGTTTCCGCGTACTCAAAGACAGGACCGGGGCTGACCCAGTCGCCGAGGAAATAACCGTGCCGGTCGTACCGCGTCAACATGTTATCTTTTACGTAACCGGAAAGGTACTCCAGCCAGCGTTTGCCGACGGGTTGCACGGCGCGGAGGACGGCAGTGTCGCCGTAGTTGTTGAAATGTTCCCACGCGATGTTCATGTTCGCCGTACCGTTAAGCGCACAGCCGTACATGATGCTTATCTGCGGTGCAACGTTGTTTATAAAGCCGTCGGGACGTTGCACGTCCGCCCAGTCGCGAATGTTTTTGACGTAGTAAGCGCCGGACTCGAAGCAGGGTAAACCAAGTCCCCAGGTAGTCTGGTAAGCGCCTTCCGGTCCGTAGCCAAGTCGTTCACGGTTAGGGCAGTCGACTATTACGCCTTCCGTGTGGCACATTTCAAAGGTGTGAAGATCCGCTTCAAATATCCGGTTATAAAGTGTGTTAGATGACTCGAACTTCGCTGTCCTCTGCGGTGCGCTTGATATTGCATATCCTGTTATGTTGTTTATTTCCGGCGCCGCCGGCAAGCCTTTAAAATGAACATATCTACCTGAGAAAAAGTTGAAGCGGTTACGGAAAGTTTCTCCGTTCTCACCGCGTGCTATGTATATTTGCCGTTGGCGATGATCTTCAATGGCATGGTCGCCTGTGCGTCCTGACGGGTTCATATTTTCCCCGTTCCATGTCGCGTATGTCTTTTCGGAAATAGTTATCTGCACGGTATCGCCGCGCTTGAGACCATTGAATTTCGCGTCGAGATAACCGGTGAAATGTTCTCCCATGTCAACACGGTAAAATCCCGGTACGCTGTCTGTTACTGACTTCGCGCGGATTGTTTTCGTTATAAGCGAAACGTCTGTCATCTGAGCGGAGAGTGTAAGTTTCCCTTCCTGCTTCAAGGGGTTAACTTCCGCAGCGTTAATCCACGTTTCGTCAAATCCGGGCTTATTCCAGTCGTCCGTATAAAGTGTACCATCGACCGTTTCGCCGCCCATATCCATGAAACTGAATCCACCTGCATTGCTGCTGTAACTTTCGGCGCATTTCCAGGTCTCGTCGGTAGATAATACGAAGGTGCCGCCGTTGGTTGTCGTACCGTAAATTTGCACAAGCAGAGCCTGATTGACGAGTCGTGAGAAGTAATTATTCCGCGTCCACCCTGGACCGTACCATACTGATATAACGTTAGTTCCCTTTTTCAAAAGCGGAGTTATGTCGTACGTTACGTATAGCACTCTTTTATCGTTCCTGGAAACTGCGGGAGCAAGCACTCGTTCATCGGCTTTACGCCCGTTAATATATATCTCGTGATAACCTTGTGAAGCAACGTAAGCAAATACTGTCGAAGGTTTTTTGTCAATATTTATCTCTTTGCGAAACCATATATGTTTTTCCGAATTCGCTGTCGGATGTTTTATCCATTTTCCTTGCCAGTCTGCACTGTCTTTCAAGCCTGTGGAAAATCTTGCGGTACTGCTCCACTTCGATTCTTTACCGTCTTTGTCGTATGCCTTTACTTTCCAGAAATAGTTTTGGCTGTGTTTAAGCGATCCGCACTTTACCGGTATTAAATTTGACTCATTCGAGGCTACTAATTTGCTGTCCCAGACGTCTGCGAGGTCTTCTTTGAGTTTATCGGCAGATGAAGCGATTAAAATACGGTATCCTGTTTGCCGTTGTGATCTTACTGATTTTGTATTGGTTATCTTCCATGATAATCTTGGTATATCTACATCTATACCGAGAGGGTCGGTTAAGTATTCGCACCTTAGATCAGTTACTTTGATTATATCTTCCGAACATGCTGAAGTTAGAAAGATAAGCATTGCAATTATAATTTTAGTTGAAGTTACTATTTTTTTGAGCATGGTTTAATGTTTTTTTGCAAAGGTAATATATTTCTTAATATTATCTATATTGAGCGTTCTTTTCGGCATACAAAGCAGGCGTGCGTCTTCGTCGTTTAGTAAAAATAAGTTTCCACAACTGTTGGAAACGATAATCGAATGTGAAAGTAACTTCCCAACGTTGCGGAAAACATCAAAGTATTTGACTGCAAATATAGAAGATATTTAACTGCACAACGGTTTTTCCGTTAAATTTTCTGGCAAAATAATTATCGCAACCTCTCCAATCCCGACCGACATTTAGCCAATTATAACAACCCGCAGGGTTGAATATAAATAACCCCCAATGAAGCGCAGCGATTGGGGGTTAATTGTGACCGACACTTCGCTAATTCCGACCGACACCTCGCCAATACCAACAGACACTTCTCCAATTCTCACTCACACCTCGCCAATTTTAACCGACACTTCTCCTTTCCTTAAAGTCCTTAAAGCCCTTAAAGACTTTAAAGTCCTTAATTTCACTGCGACATCGCAAAATATCAGCGTGCAGTCGCAAAATATAATCGTGCGTTTGCAAAATATCAGCGTGCGTTCGCGAAATATCAGCGTGCGTTAGCAAAATATCAGCGTGCGTTTGCAAAATATCAGCGTGCGTTTGACAAATATTGACGTGCGTTAGCAAAATATCAGCGTGCGTTTGACAAATATCATCGTGCGTTCATCAAATATTGACGTGCGTTAACAAAATATCAGCGTGCGTCTGACAAATATCAGCGTGCGTTAACAAAATATCAGCGTGCGTTAACAAAATAT
>JAISYU010000030.1 GCA_031269685.1 Dysgonamonadaceae bacterium
GCAACAAGCTGGAGCTGATTGGCTCCGGGCAGAACATTGGCGGGGATTTGAAGGGTTTTCAGCAGCTTAGCTTTAGCCTGCCCTCCTCCTTGTCCAATGGCGGTACTGTCCTGACCGTAGGCAACACAGCAGACATCACCGGCGCGACGGTGAGCATCGACGGCTCCGGCCTTTCCTTTAGCGCAGGCGACGCGGTGGTGCTTATCGACGCGAGCGGCGCGGGCACGCTGACCGGCGCTCCGACGAACATCACGGTCAGCGGCGGCGGGTACAACTGGAGCCTGTCGGTTTCAGGCAATAAACTGATAGCCACGGTGCCGGAGATTACCGGAATAGAAAGCCATGAATCGCCAATACTACGTGTTATCTCTGTCGGTGATGGCTTCCTTATAACCGGCATCGTACCCGGCGAAACGCTAAGCATATACAATACACAAGGACAACAGATTTACAATAGCAAATCGACCGCAACAGAACAGCATGTTACCCTGCGTGAGCATGGTATCTATATTATAGTCAGCGGTGGACAGGCAGTGAAAGTCGTGAAGCGGTAAGAAAGAAAATTTCCTAAGAATTATATAGAGAGAGGGCAATCTGAAAAGATCGCCCTCTTTTGTATGTCTCTGTAATGTTACGGTTACGCAGTGCAAGACGCCGTAAATAAAAACAGGAGAAAACAAATGTAGTTTCCTCCTGCCTTATTTAATAACTTAATATCATCACTTTGCAATTACACGTATCATTTCGACAAGTTTGTTGGAATAACCCCACTCGTTGTCATACCATGCAACAACTTTTGCGAAGTTATCGTCAAGGGAAATGCCTGCTTTTGCATCGTAAACGGATGTCCGAGCATCGCCGCGAAAGTCGGTTGATACAACAGCCTCCTCAGTATATCCGAGAATGCCTTTCAGTTCCCCTTCCGAAGCCGCTTTCATAGCAGCATCAATGTCTGCCTTGGTTGCCGGTTTCTCAAGAACAACAGTCAAGTCAACAACCGATACGTCCGAAGAAGGAATACGCATCGACATGCCGGTCAGTTTGCCGTTGAGTTCGGGAAGCACTTTTCCTACTGCTTTCGCTGCGCCGGTGGAAGAAGGAATGATGTTTTCCAGAATCCCGCGCCCTCCGCGCCAGTCTTTTGCAGAAGGACCGTCAACCGTTTTCTGCGTCGCCGTAGCAGCGTGAACCGTTGTCATCAATCCTTTTACAATGCCGAATTTATCATTCAAAACTTTTGCAACGGGAGCAAGACAGTTGGTTGTACAGGATGCGTTTGAAATAATTACCTGTCCTGAGTATGTCTTGTCGTTCACACCAAATACAAACATCGGTGTAGCGTCTTTGGAAGGTGCGGAAAGAATTACTTTCTTCGCGCCTGCGGTGATGTGTTTGCGGGCTTTTTCGTCGTCAAGGAAAAGTCCTGTCGATTCAACTACTACTTCTGCGCCAACTTCGTTCCATTTGAGTTGCTCAGGATCGCGTTCTGCGGTCAAACGAATCTTTTTGCCGTTTACAATCAGATTGTTACCTTCAACAGCGATGTCGCCTTTGAATTTACCGTTGACAGAGTCGTACTTGAGCATGTAAGCCAAATAACCCGGCTCAAGAAGATCATTTATTCCTACGACTTCAATGTCGTTCGGAAAGTTGTAAACTGCTGCACGGAACACCATGCGTCCAATGCGTCCAAAACCATTGATACCTACTTTAATCATTGTCTTTTAAGTTTATAGTATTATAAAATAAATTTACAAAAAAACAACCTTGCTTTTTTTGCGCTGCAAAGGTAGTAATTTTTAAGTATTTATGCAAATCTTCGAGGCATTTTCCAAAAATAATTCCGAAATGCCTTAACAACCGCAAGGGGTTGCACAGGCAACAAGAAAAATTAAAAGTATTATTGCTAAGAAATAGCGGTTTATATTGTTCATTTGTTTTCAAAAGAATTTATTCGTCTTTATATTTTTCAAATTCGTCCGCGATTCCAGCCTCTTTGAAATCTCCCGCATGGACAAGCACACGATAGCGGAGCCGTATGACCTCGCCTTTTTTCAGTTGTGTTTCTTTGTCATCTTCCGGCCAGTACATCGGTGTTGGTGAGATGAACCCATAATCACGCGTAAACCATGGCGAAGGGTACCATTTATTGGAAGGATGCTGCATGAGAGCAATTCCTTCAACGCCCGCCCTGCGTGTGCCGTAACAGTCTATCCACGGAGAAGCCTCCCCGAAGGTGGCTTTTTCGCCTTCCCTGCCAGCGGAATTTATCATGACACCTCCCTGTTTGACGCTCAGGGCAGGGTCGATACGGGCGCTGAAAAGCGAATGATTAGTCTTTAAAATAGTAACATCCATCAACATTTCTATTTCTATGTCGAAATCTATCACGAAAAGGCTGTCCGACGGCGCCGAAATAAGAATTTTCCTCCGGTCTATAATCGGCGAAGGAGCATCCGGGCGTTTCCAAATACATTCGTCTTCGATAACGACTCGTTCACCTTGCCCTTCAATAATACGCGCACCTATGGAGACGATACGTCCGCGTTCCAGCCCTTCCTGCCAGTAATTACCCCCGTTCACCATGTCGCAGCCGAAAAACAGTGAACTGTGATGCGGATATTCGCCATTGCGCATGGAAGTAACGCTATTCCCGGAAAAAGGAGCGTTTACGGGATAAAAGAATGGATATTTCTCATTATCCGCAAAATGATAGCTTGTAAAAAACGTATTCCCGATCGTAACGTCAATCCGGTTGCCGATTTTAGTCGCAGAAATATTTTTCCCATGGGCAGGCAACCCACAAACTCCAAGTAATAACAGGGTAACAAGTAGGTATTTTCTATGTTGTTTGTACATGATTTTATGTAAATTATGAAGTTAATTATCTATCACGACATTCACCGGATGAGCAAAGTCATTCCATAACCGGTCTGCCTTTTCTTTTGTCATTTCACCTTCGTACGACAGGATCCGGTAGCGCAACAGATAACGTTCGCCGGGTTTAAGTTCCCAGTCTTTGTTTTTCGTCGGCGCGAAATTGATAAACGCATCGCCTCTGCCTCCGTTTGCATTCTCATCCCAGATACGTAGCGGTTCGGGAAAGTTGTAATTACCGGGATGTCCCATAAAAAGCAATCCCGAACGTCCGGTCTCCGTCGCGCCCGTAATGAAAATCCAGCGTGCGGTAGAGCCGTCTATATGCTGTCGTGTTTTTCCTTCTGAGGTGAGCATCTCGCAATTTTCTTTCGTCCACTTTTCCGTAGCACGGTATCCGAAACCGGCATAACGGTATTCTTTTAACAATACAGGTAACGGCGTCGATGGGTACAGATGCGACTCAAAATCCCAAAGGAATCCTTCCGGCACGTTCCATGCACTAACTTTCCAGCACTCGTTCATAATAACTTTTTCTTCCTCCGGCATGAAGATGTAATGATCAAGATTTGCCACATATCCACTAAAAACATTTCCACAGTACGTCGCTTCAATATCTTTTGCTCGCACGGTTCCCTGTTTGTCCGCGAGGTTCCAGAGGTCGTACATTTTCCCATCATACAGCACTCTTGTCCACGGGTTCCATATTCCGTAATGATGGTAATGATCTTTAGGCTGTATCGTTGTAAGGATATTACCGCCGGGCGAATAGGCAGGATGTATAAAGCCACTCCTGCCGTACGATTTGTCTATGCCGGCGGGTGATTCGACGTGCGCGTAATTGTATTGAAGGATGTTTTTATCTCCTTTTTTCAATATCAGCGCCTTTTGGTTGTCCTCCACATGCATCAGTTCGCCGTCCTGTTTTCTTTTTACCTTTTCAGCAACGAAAGTCCGGGCAATGCCGGCAGGGGTTTTGCCGTCGAGTATCCAGTATAAACGGGGAACTTTTCCCGCTTCCGTCACGAGCTGACTCGGTACTGGTTTCTTTTGTTTACCGGAAGTTTCAAACAGCCCAACGGCAGAAGAAGTACTCAGGTTGAGGGCGGAAACATCGGTTGAGACGACACAGTTTTCTCTGTCGTATACTCCGGCTTGAACGGTTATTTTAATTTTACCGGCTGCACCAGCGTTTATGGCAAGGAAGCATATTAGTGAAATGATAAGAGTTCTCATATTGTTATGGAATTAAAAGTTATACGGAGGCCGGTGTGGTCGTGCTATCATGGCGTTTGCCTCGTCATCATTTTTGAACCGTTCCAGTATAGGATCCCAATAAAGTTTCCTGTTCAGTTTCATGGCAATGTGCTGAAGGAGGCATGATGTGCAGGAACGGTGGGCAACTTCGGCGGGCGTAATGTTCATTTTTCGCGTACGGACGCTTTCGAGCCAGTTACCATGATGATCCGTACTTACATAAAGGCGGACGGAATCGTTGTCCGTCAGTGTAGAGAGAATCTTAGGGTCGGAAGCTTGTAATGATTTTGATGTTGTACTTATCGGTTCGTTTATTGAAGCTGCGTATGAGCCTCGGCTTACGAAAATCCAACCATCCGTGCCGGTAAAAAGTATTCCGTTGGGTTTTTCGGGGCTGTCGGTCGTTCCCGTTACTATGACGCCGTTGTCATAAAGCATTTCCGTCTCATATAAGCCATGAACGTCCCAAAGCCCGCCTGTTGCGAACTCCGCCTTGCCATAGATTTCGACAGGACCTGAGTATTCTTTGTCCATTGCCCAGTGAGCGATGTCGAAGTGGTGCGTTCCCCAGCCTGTTATCATTCCTGCGCCGAACTGTTCGCAACGTAGCCAGCCTGGGCGTCCGTATCCTTTCTGCGGATGTACCCGTTCTTCGGTATAATATAGGTATGGTGTTTGTCCCAGCCATTTGTCGTAGTTCAGGTTTTTCGGCACGGGCATTGGTTCTGTTGTTCCGCCGGGAGGATCGCCTGGCAGGCGGATTTCTATTTTTTTCAATTGCCCTATACGTCCGTTTCGGACAAGTTCACATGCTACGCGGAACTGTTCCATTGAACGTTGCTGGCTTCCTATTTGCAGAATTCGCCCGGAAGCGTTCACCGCATTACTCATTTTACGTCCTTCTTCGATCGTAAGTGAGGTTGGTTTCTGCAGGTAAACATCTTTTCCTGCGCGAACTGCGTCGATTGCGTTTTTTGCATGCCAGTGGTCGGGCGTACTTATCAGTACGGCGTCAATATCTTTGTTTGCAAGAAGTTCTTCGTAATGTTCGTAAGTGCTTACGCCACTGTATGGGTTACCTGTTTTCAGTGAATAATAATCTTCCACCAGTTTTTTGGCGTCGGCAAGCCGGTTTGCGTCCAGGTCGGATACGGCTATGATACGGGCATGGTCATATTTCCATATGCCGGGCATATCATGGTCTCGTGAGATACGCCCTGTACCGATAGCGCCTATGTTAATACGTTTCGACGGGGCATGGGGTCCGAATACTGATGCCGGAACGACAGTCGGGGCGGCAATTAACCCTGCACCTGCGGTTAATGTTCGTTTAATGAAACTTCTTCTGGTAATCATAGTAGTTTAAATTTAAAAAATAGGATATCTTCAACATATAGAAAGGCTTTTTCGGGATAATTAATTAGTTGAGTAATTTTCTTGCGAGTTCTATTATGGTATCTTTTCCTTTTTGTATGTCACCGGCTTCGAGTTCGGCGTGAATATCGGGAGATATTCCAAATTCGAGGTGGTTCATTTCGGCGTCAAATAAGGGGCTTGC
This sequence comes from Dysgonamonadaceae bacterium, assembly GCA_031269685.1. GTDB lineage: Bacteria > Bacteroidota > Bacteroidia > Bacteroidales > Azobacteroidaceae > Azobacteroides. The sequence continues at coordinate 5,693 of JAISYU010000030.1, forward strand.
GGAAAAGCGGACCATCCAGCCGTTAGGGATTTCGGAACTGAAAGGGAGACCGCTACCGCCGCCGGTTTGATCGCCTATTATTGTGACGTTCGGAGCGTACCGCATGGCATTGACGAAGTCGTTAGTAGCGCTGAAGCACCTACGGTTGGTCAGTATTACTACCGGTTTGTAATAGTGTAGATGTTTCGAGGGTTCGGTGTATCGGGGGTATGGTTTGGAGAAGTCGTCGTGATTTTTGCCGGTCTTGTGTTTGATGTATCCTACGAGGGTTTTTTCTTCTACGAATCGCGATGCTAAAATTTCGACGTTTGAGAGGTATCCACCGCCGTTATTTCTGACGTCGATTATTATACCTTTACATTTCTCCATTATGCTTAGGATATAGTTTAGCCCCTGTTCGCTGATCGCGGAGGAAAAGTTACCGTAGCGGATGTACCCTGTATTATCGTCAAGGATTTTGTACTGTAATCCGCCTGCTATTGCGTAGTCTGTTTGCAGATAATTGTTTATCAGGTCCTGGTCGAAATTTTCGGGGAAGTCTTCGTACCATTTCCAGTACCGTCCGACGTTGAACGGTGAGGTCAGGTTGACATGCCCGTCTTTTAGTTCCTGCAGCATAAGGTTCAGTAAGTTAAATAATTCTTCATCTGTTTTTACAGCGCCTGTCAGTTTTGCATATTCGCGGTGTATTTTGTCCCAGTCGACATTTTTGTAATCGAAAAAGCAGTAATGTTCGTCAATGATTCTCCATAGTGCCTCGAAGTTTCCCTGCGGGCTGTCGGGAAATTCCTCTATTTTAATGCAGGATGAGTGCAGGATGAGGCAGAGGATTAGCAGTGCGGTGTATATTCTATTGAAAGACATGCTGGTATTTGTTAAGTTTTCTCCCCGGCACCATAAGGATATTTTTCGATAAGCCCACATAAAATGTATTAGTGCGGATCTGCGTTTGAAGGCTGTTTATTTTCGTCTGGTATAGACTGTGGAGGTATCCGAAGCGGAATGTTGTATTTCCGGCGGGAACTTCGATTGTTATCATTCCTTTCAGGTTTATGTAATTTTGGGGCGTTGAAAAGTAAATCAGGTTATTATTATCCCCAATACCGATTTCGTAATATGACTGCCCGTATTCGGGAGAGTACATGATGCCTGTCATGGGAGCGCTTACCTGCAAGGAGAATCTGATTGGGCAAGTTTCTACAGGAATTATCACGCTCGTTATTGCCGACAGGTTAATGCCTGCATGAAATTTGCCTGTGACCGGATTATTGGTATTCCTGTTGTTATGAATGAATCCCAGCAGTATTTCCGGCTGTGCACCGAGGTATAAGCGTAGCCTACGGTAAGGTTTAAACCTGTAAAAGAGTCCGTAATTATACTGTAACATTCCTGCGCGGCTGACAGCGGTTGCTGTACGATTGCCTGCCTGCCGGAATGAGATGTCTATCTGCTGTTGCGAGATGACTTTACCTCCGGCAATGGATAGCGTTTTCATCAACTCTGAGGTCAGCGAAAGGTTTATTCCGCCGTACTGTAACGGGGAGAGGTAAGTGTCGTATATACTTGAGGTACCGATTCCCGCCATCATTGATTCGTAAGTCAGGCGGGCAGGCGGATCATGAGCGGAGGCGGAAATGCTTACTGTAATAAGGAGCAGGCATCTTGTTATCCGTCTTATAATCTTCCCTGTGAGGTCGCTGTGTTTCTCATTTACGTTAATGCGTTTTAGAGTGACCTCGCTTAGAACACCCAAGGCAGATGTCATTTTTCTATTATCTTCGATAGAATATCCTTACCGGTAATGGTTATCCATCCGAACAGCAAACCGATGAAACCGTAAGTCAGTTCTACGATTGCCGCCGTTCCAAAATCCGCCGCAGGGACGTAAGTCATGATGCCGAAGTAGCAGCCGGAAGCGACAAACATGGCTGGAATAAGGTCTACCCAGGGTACTTTTTCGAGGTACAGTACGAGGAAGACGACGATAAAGACTGCGACCGGTACGGCAAAGAATGAGGTGAGCGCTGCAACAGAGTTGGCAATGAGGATTATCCCTATGGAAAAACCAATGCCTACCGCATAACCGATCATCGCCCGTATGCCACCCTTCAACGTGCATCCCGAAAAGAAATAGACCGCCCACGCTACGAAAGCTATGTAAGTAAAACCCTTGTCTGCGCCTATGGGCATGTGTGACTTGAGTATCTGGTCGATACAAACGATGATAAACGCCAGAAACGCGGTCCACGCAGAACCGACTGCAAATGTTACTTTCTTCATGATTAATTGAATGTTTTTAGATTATAAATTATTTTCTTGATTGTTCCAATCCATATCCTTTACGTCTATCCTCAATCTTCAAGAGGTATGCGACGAAAATCGCTAATATCCCGAAAAGAGCGAAGATAAGCATTGGTAATGTGTAGTCGTACGTTGCGGCGCCTTTATCGTCCGCTCCGGTTACGCACCACCTGTTTAACACCCAACCGATAAGGTAAGGCACTCCCGCAAGCCCTATGTTTTGTACCCAAAAGATGAGTGCGTATGCTGTGCCGAGCTGTTTTTCGGGGATTATCTTCGGTACGGAGGGCCACATAGCCGATGGGACAAGCGAAAACGCTATTCCTAACAGTATGACAACGATTATCGCAAACCATACATAATTCAAGAAAGGCGCGGCAAACAGCAAATGTACAACGACAAGCAGTAATGACCCGATAAGCATTAATGTCGCCCCGTGCCCCCTCTTATCATATATCCAACCGAAAAATGGAGTCATCAGCATGTTACCGAATGGCAGCAGGCTGGGTACTATTCCCGCGAATTCCTTTTCCACTCCGTATTTGTTGACCATTAAAGATGCTGCAAACTTCAAGAACGGAAACACTGCCGAGTAAAAAAGAACACACAGTATCGCTATCAGCCAAAAGCCTTTGTTTGCAAATACTACGCCTACATCGCGCATCTTAAATTCATCTTCTTTGGTTTTTACCGAAACCGTTGCGTCTTCGCGGTCAAGTTTTCTGTCCATCACACAGTAAACAAGGAATACCAGCAGACCGATTGTCAACATGGCAAGCGAAAAGAGAAAAGGCGATGACATTGAGAAATTACGGGCAATGATCGGACTGAATGCCATTGCAAAGGCTGTTCCGAGTCTTGCTATTGCTACCTGGATACCCATTGCAAGGGCTAGTTCACCGGTCTTTCCAAACCATTTAACAATGATCTTGGAAACAGTGATTCCCGTTATTTCCGAACCCATGGCAAAGACCGCAAAACCACAGCAGGCAACCAGAATCTGTGTGCGTATCCCGAAAATACTCCCTGCGTCGGGCGATATATACTCAATCGCATAGTACTTTATCGCACATCCTATTACCATCAGCGCTGCCGACATCGTACCGGTAAACCGGACCCCCATCTTATCAAGTATGATACCTCCGAAAAACAACATTAGCAGTATCACGTTCAGCCAGCCGTAAGCGCTGTTGAAGAGACCGAATTCATCGCTCGACCACGAGAGTCGTTGCGTGTCTGCATACTTTGTCGTTGTATGCCTGCATACATTGTCGTTGCGTGCCTGCATACATTGTCGTTGTATGCCCGCATACATTGTCGTTGCATGCCTGCATACATTGCAAAGGTTTCTCCCCGAGCATGTCCATCAAAGGCGACATTGCGTCGTTGAGGAAGTATCCCCACATCATGGTGAAGGATACTATTAATAACGCTATCCAGCGCATCTTCCCGTTATTTCTTACATTTCCCTTTACAATACCTTGTATTTTCATATCTATTGTGTTTATTTTCAGTCTGTTTAGTCATTGATTATTGCCTTGCCGTACGGTTATATATCTTGCCTTCTGTAGCCATAAAGTAATCGTGAAAAGGCGTTTATTTTCGGGTGTCAAAGGTATGATATTTTTTCGTAAAAACAAAATCAGGATTGACTGTTTACATTCCTGTGTACATGCTTTTGAAAATGGTTCACTTTGATGAGGTATTCCGCTATCTGTACCGCATTCAATGCCGCCCCCTTCTTTATCTGGTCGCCTACGCACCAGAATGACAGTCCATTGGGGTGGGAAATATCTTTTCTTATCCTGCCGACATAAACAGGATCGGATGAGGCAACGAAAAGCGGCATCGGATAGCGTTTTTCCAAAGGACTGTCCTCGACAATCACACCTTCCGCAGCGGAAAGGGCTGCTGTTGCCTCTTCTACCGAAATCGGGCGCTCGGTCTCAACCCAAACAGCTTCCGAATGTGCCCGAAGTGCAGGTACACGCACACATGTAGCGCTGACATCTACCGTCGAGTGCATAATCTTCCGCGTCTCGTTGTGCATCTTCATCTCCTCTTTCGTGTAACCGTTATCCAAGAAGACGTCAATATGGGGTATAACATTAAAAGCCAACTGATGAGCGAAACTTTTCACTGTCGGCTCTTTGCCTGCTACAATCTGTTCGTGTTGGCGGATAAGCTCCGACATTGCCGCTGCCCCTGCTCCCGAAGCCGACTGGTACGTCGCTACGTGTATCCGGCGAATATGTGAAATATCGTCCAAAGGCTTCAATACCACAACCATCTGAATGGTTGAACAGTTGGGGTTGGCGATTATTCCCTTCGGATGAACCAATGCATCTTCGGGATTGACTTCGGGAACGACTAGTGGAACGTCATCATCCATACGGAACGCACTCGAATTGTCAATCATCACCGCGCCATGTTTTGTGATGGTTCCGGCATATTCCTTCGACGTGCCTGCCCCAGCCGATGTGAAGGCAATGTCTATACCCATGAAATCATCGTTATGTTGCAGTTCACCGACTGTATATGATTTGCCGCGGAACTTGTATTCGCTTCCCGCGCTACGCGACGAACCGAACAGTTTCAATTTGTCAATCGGGAAATTTCTCTCTTCTAAAACTCTTAAAAACTCCTGCCCTACGGCGCCACTGACGCCAACAATTGCTATATTCATTAAAATAATTTGTGTATTTGGAAAATATTACCGTAACTTTGCAAATCAGATTACTATTTTGCGACTGCAAAAGTAATCATTAATTAAATACAATTATAGAAAAACAATGAAGAACGTTATTTTAAGTATTTTTTTCCTGCTTCCTGCCACCTTGTTCTCGCAGTTTCGTGATGATTTTGGTGACGGTATTTTTCAGGGCAGTCCCGTGCAGACCCGTGACGTAGAATGGACAGGAGATACAGGTCTGTTTACAGTCAATGACTTAATGCAGCTACAATTGAACGCTACCGAAGCCGGCACGGCTCAATTGCGGACGTCATCAACCCTTTCAGCCAATGCTTGCTGGGAATGGTGGATTGGATTAGACTTTAACCCAACCGTAAACAATTATGTCCGCATTTACCTTGTCAGTGACACGGAAGATTTTACTTCTCCCGAACTGAATGGATTGTTTGTCCGTATCGGATATACCGATAAAAACATCTGCCTTATTCAGCAATCGGCGGGAAAAAACAATAAAACCCTGATCAAGGGGAGTGAAAAGCGGCTTAACGCAGAATTCAGTTCTATCTATCTGAAAGCAACTATTGACAGACAGGGTGTATTCAGCCTCTATTCCAGAATGTCGAACGAAAGCGACTATATTAAGGAAGGCGCTTGTACGATAAAGGAGATATTTACGGGTCAATACTTTGGTCTGTCCTGTATTTTTACTGAAACCCGCAGTAAAAAGTTCTTCTTTGATGAGTTTGTTGTGCGCGAACTGCGTGACGATGAGCAGGAGGATGCTGAAGATCCCATTTTGGAGGGTGACGTATTAGTAAATGAAATAATGTTCAATCCTCCTACAGATGGCAGTGAGTGGATAGAGATTTGTAATTATTCTGAAAAGGCGATTGATCTCAGGTTTTTGAGTATTGCGACAAGGAAACCCTCTGACGGTTCACTCAACAAGGCATACCCACTTGCTACGAGCTCTGTTTTGCTGAACCCTGACGAATACCTTGTTATCACAAAAGACCGCGAGGGCATCTGTAAGCATTTCAACTGCCGCGAAGACGCTTTATACGCGGAACTTGCCATATTTCCAGCCTTAGCAAACGGATTCGGTACGATTGTTATATTGAACAACCTGAACGGTGAGATACTGGACGAGGTATCATACAATAACGACTGGCATTCTGCCGGTATCAACGATACGAAAGGCATTTCCCTTGAGCGCACTAATTCTGACTATCCGTCTAACGACCCTTCAAACTGGCATTCTGCTTCTGACGACAGCGGATTTGCTACTCCGGGCTACGAAAACTCCATTCGCAAGAGCAACAATGCAATAGAAGAGTTTACGATAGTATATCCACAATTTATAATAGGCAACTGTATCATCCGTTATAGGTTGGACAAGCCCGGATTACGCTGCAACGCCAAGCTATTTGACACTTCCGGCAGGCTTGTTTCTATCATCTCGGACAACAGTATCTTAGGCGCGGAGGGTGTTTTAACATGTAAGACCAACGGGAAGACGGGCATTTTAATCCTTCACTTGGAAATTTATGACATTGACGGTAATGTCCGTTACTTTAAGAGACCCGTTGTGGTAAATATGAAGTCCCAGATTCCCTGAACGTCATCTGGGTTAAACCATGTAATATCCTTGTCTTTTTTTAGCCAAGACATTTGCTTTCTGGCATATATCCTCGTGTTCTTTTTAATTTTCTTCACGGCAAAACTCAGAGTACACTCTCCTGCGAGGTAACTGAACAGTTCTTTATATCCGACAGTGTTTAGTGCGTTAAAATTCCTGAAGGGATACATCTTTCGCGCTTCTTTCAGGAAGCCGGTATCCATCATCTTGTCCACCCGCCTGTTAATTCTTTCGTACAATTCTTCTCTTTCGCGCGTCAGTCCGATTTTTATAATCTTGAACGGGCGGTATTTTATCACATTTTTCCTCATCAAAGAATAAGGCTGGTTAGCTGTCAGGCATACTTCGAGGGCATGAATCACGCGCTTATGATTTTTACCTTCTACATGCCGGAAAAAAATCGGATCCACAACTTCCAGTTTATCGAGTATTGGATTTATGCCTTTTTCTTCGTAAAGTTTTTTCAGTGTCATGCGAATTTCGGGATCGATTGCTGGAATCTCGTCAATACCTTTGCATACTGCATCGAGGTACATCATTGATCCGCCGGTTATGATGACAACATGATGTTTACTGTACAGTTCCGTAAGCAGGTCCATCACCTCTTCTTCAAACATACTTGCGTTATAGTAGTCTTTCACAGAAAGATTTCCTATAAAATAATGTTTCACCCGCTTCATTTCCGACTTCTTTGGGGCGGCTGTACCTATCGGTATCTCGCGATAGAATTGCCTGGAGTCGGCAGAGATTATCGGCACGCCAAGTTTTTTGGCAAAATCGACGCTCAGGGAGGTTTTTCCCACTCCCGTCGGACCTGTGAACACGAGCAATGTATTCATCTCAGCTCCACGGATCGCTTTCGTTCAAGTCATTAAAATCTTCATCGTTATATCCGTCGTCAAAGTTATCATCTTCGGCGAAAATACCAGCTTTTGCATTTTCAACAACCGATTGGGTATCAAAATCTTCAAAATCGGTAAACTGTTTTGGTGGTACACCTTCAGAACGGACACACAGTGGATCGAACGGGGGATCATCGTAGGTAATTTCCTTCAATTCGACCATGAATGCCCTTTCGGTCAGTTCTTCAAACACAAACAATAGCCGTTGATCTTCCTCGTCGATCAGTTCATCGAGCCTTGTTGAATCCATCACGAAACAATCAATGTCGGATGAGGTATTCTTTTCGACGAGAGTTACTTCCGTATCTTTTTCCCAGTTTTCATTACACAGGAAAAACGATGTAATTTCACTCTTTGTGAATCCTACTGATTCAAGGATAGCATTATTCAGGGCAAAGAAAGACGCTTCTCCGTCAATAACTATATCCCTTCTGAATTCTTCAGTTTCATCTGATAAAACAATAAATCTATAAACCATGATTTTTCAAAAAATATTGGGTGCAAAGGTACAAAAGAAAAAAATATATACAACATCTTTTGTGTATTAATACTGTAAAATAAAAATCAACATAACTGCGTTCTCTGTTGTTTTTAAAAGATACCTATGGTAAGATATTTTTGCAGGTCGGATGTAAATAAATGCACTTGTCATACCATTTTAACGAAAATTTGTTGCTTTTGAAAAAAATATCTATCTTTGCACGCTTTTTTGAGACTAACAAGCACTTATGATTAAAATAACTTTTCCAGACGGTTCGGTCCGCGAATACGAAAAAGGCGTGACCGCAATGCAAATCGCAGAAAGTATCAGCCCACGACTTGCTCAGGATGTCCTTGCAGCAAGCGTTAACGGTGAAACGCGCGACCTGACGCAACCTGTCGAAGATGATGCTACCGTCCGGCTCTACAAATGGGACGACCCAGAAGGTAAACATACTTTCTGGCATTCCTCTGCTCACCTTATGGCTGAAGCATTGCAGGCGATTTACCCGAATATCAGGTTCGGTATCGGTCCGGCTATCGAAAACGGGTTCTACTACGATGTTGACCCCGGTAAAGATATTACAATAAAAGATTCCGATTTGCCGGTGATAGAAAAGAAAATGCAGGAACTTGCATCGCAGAAGAACCCCATCCGACGTACAAGTATCGCGAAAAAAGATGCTCTCGACATGTTCGGTAAACGGAATGAAACGTATAAAACCGAACTAATTGACGAACTCACCGACGGAACTATCACAACCTATACGCAGGGCGACTTTACCGACCTCTGCCGCGGTCCGCACTTGCCGGATACTTCATACATTAAGGCTGTCAAACTGATGTCGGTAGCCGGTGCATACTGGCGCGGCGACATCAACCGTCCACAACTTACCAGAATATACGGTATAACATTTCCAAAAAAGAAACTACTCGACGATTACCTTATCCTGCTCGAAGAGGCAAAGAAACGTGACCACCGCAAAATCGGCAAGGAAATGGAACTGTTCACATTCTCGCAAAACGTGGGACAAGGCTTACCGCTCTGGTTGCCAAAAGGTACCCAACTGCGCCTGAAACTTGAAGAGTTCCTGAAAAAGATACAACAGCAATATGGTTATCAACAAGTAATCACGCCTCATATAGGTAACAAACTGCTATATGTAACTTCCGGTCATTACGCCAAATACGGCAAAGATTCGTTCCGTCCTATCACAACACCGGAAGAAGGCGAAGAATTTCTGTTGAAGCCTATGAATTGCCCTCACCATTGCGAAATATACAAGGCTTTCCCACGCTCCTACAAGGAACTGCCGCTTCGCCTCGCTGAGTTCGGTACCGTATATCGCTACGAACAGAGCGGCGAACTTCACGGACTTACCCGCGTGCGAGGCTTTACACAGGACGATGCACATATATTCTGCACTCCCGAACAGGTTAAAGGTGAATTTATCAAGGTGATGGATATTATCAATACTATTTTCAAGGCTTTGAACTTTACCGAATTTCTGACACAAATATCACTCCGTGATCCCGAAAACAAAGAGAAATATATCGGTTCGGAAGAAAATTGGCAAGCAGCGGAACAGGCAATTATAGAAGTTTGTAATGAAAAAGGTGTTGAGGCTAAAATAGAACTCGGCGAGGCTGCATTCTATGGACCAAAACTTGACTTTATGGTGAAAGATGCACTCGGTCGCCACTGGCAACTCGGTACTATCCAAGTTGATTACAATCTTCCCGAACGGTTTGAACTCGAATACACCGGCGCAGATAACCAAAAACATCGTCCGGTAATGATTCACCGTGCGCCATTCGGCTCTATGGAACGCTTTGTGGCTGTGCTGATAGAACATACCGCAGGGAAATTCCCGCTGTGGCTGACTCCCGACCAGGCTGTATTGATTCCGGTAAGCGAGAAATTCAATGACTATGCTTATGAAGTCGCAAAAGAATTGAAACAACAGGATATTCGCGTCATTATCGACGACCGAAACGAAAAGATAGGACGCAAAATAAGGGATAATGAACTGAAAAAAATCCCATATCTGCTGATAGTAGGAGAGAAGGAAGTTGAGACAAACGAAATTTCCGTCAGGAAACAAGGTGAAGGCGATGCAGGTTCAATGAAAATTACTGCATTTGCCGACCACTTAAAGAAGGAGATAGAAAACCAAAGTATCGTATAAAAATGTTTAATGAAGAAAGATAATCTTAAAGACCAATTCAGGATTAATGAACAAATCCGAGCCAGAGAAATCAGATTGGTAGGCGACAATGTCCCGCCGGGCATTTATTCAATTTATGACGCCTGCCGTATCGCTAATGAACAGGGGTTAGACCTGATAGAAATTTCCCCTAACGCAGTCCCGCCGGTGTGCAGGGTGCTTGATTACCAGAAGTTCATCTACCAACAGAAAAAACGTCAGAAAGAACTAAAGGCAAACTCCGTTAAAATCGTTGTCAAAGAAATTCGTTTCGGACCTCAAACCGACGATCATGACTATGATTTCAAACTGAAACATGCAAGAAGTTTTCTCTCGGAAGGAGCAAAAGTAAAGGCTTATGTCTTCTTCAAAGGACGTTCAATTCTCTTTAAGGAACAGGGTGAAGTCCTTTTGTTGCGCTTTGCAACTGACCTTGAAGATTACGGAAAAGTTGAACAGATGCCTGCCCTTGAAGGTAAGAAAATGATAATAATGCTTTCGCCAAAGAAACAGGCAGCGCCAAAGAAAACGGTAAAAAAAGAAGGGGAAGAATATTAACCTGACAAACGTATTCCTGTTAGTTATTCCAGCGCCAGTAGAGCGGTTTTCACGCGCTTCATAGCTTCGACAAGATTTTCATCGGAAGTAGCATACGAGAAACGCACACAGTCAGGCGCACCAAAAGCGAGTCCTCCAACCGACGCAACGTGACCTTCTTCAAGCAAATACATTGCCAAATCGGCAGAATGAGCAATTTTCCTGCCTTTGAATGATTTACCGATGTATGCGCTGCAATCGGGAAAGATATAGAAAGCGCCATCTGGTATTGCGACTTTTAGTTCGGGAATATCTTTAGCCAGGTTTATTATCAGGTTGCGGCGGCGGTGAAAAGCGTCACGCATTATCTTTACGCAATCCTGCGAACCGGTATAAGCGGCTTCGGCAGCCTTTTGAGCGATACTGCTTGGACCTGATGTGTATTGTCCCTGGAGTTTATTGCATGCAGAAGCGATCCACTGTGGGGCTGCAATCCAACCTAATCGCCATCCGGTCATTGCATAAGATTTCGACACACCGTTTACGATCACTACCTGCTCGCGTATATCGTCGAACTGTGCAATACTTTCGTGTTGTCCAACATAATTGATATGTTCATAAATCTCATCTGCAATTACAATAATATCTGTATATTTCACCAAAACATCTGCAAGACCTCTCAATTCTTCACGCGAATAGACGCTGCCGGTTGGATTTGATGGTGAGCAGAGAATTAGTGCTTTGGTGTTGGGTGTTATAGCGGTTTCCAATTGTGCCGGAGTAATTTTAAAGTCCTGTTCAATTCCTGCTGAAACAATTACATTTGTGCCTCCTGCAAGTTTCACCATTTCGACATAGCTCACCCAGTATGGTGCGGGAACAATAACTTCATTACCAGGACCGATAATTGACAGTAATACATTACACACCGACTGTTTAGCGCCATTTGAGCAGACGATTTGTCCGGTATTGTAATTGAGATTATTTTCGTTTTTAAGTTTTTCTGTTATTGCTTTACAAAGAGAAAGGTAACCGGGGACGGGGGAATAGAACGAAAAATTGTCATCTACGGCCTGTTTTGCCGCATATTTTATGTGATCTGGGGTAAAAAAGTCCGGTTCACCGACGCTCAGGTTAATTACATCTATTCCTTTTGCTTTAAGTTCGTTACTTTTTTGAGACATAGCCAAGGTCTCGGAGGGGGATAGGGCTGCAAGTCTTTCGGATAATTGAAACATAATGTATTTTTGATTCTTTTTGGGCTGCAAAATTAATAAAAAATAATAGAAAAGCAATTCTCCGGGTTGAATAATTTCTTTGAAGTTTTGTTTATTGGAAAAAAATTCTTACCTTTGCGCCCGCTTTACGTAACCGCTGATAGGAAAAAGAGAGACCTGTGAATGTTGCGTTTGGTTATTTACAAACTATTAAAAGCCAAGAAAATGGATTTAATTAAAGTTGCAGAACAGGCATTTACCAATTCCGAAGAGCGTGCCTTCCCGAAGTTCAAGAGTGGTGATACGGTCACGGTTGCTTACCGTATTAAGGAAGGGAACAAGGAGCGTATCCAGCAATATCGCGGGGTAGTGATTAAGATTTCCGGTCATGGCGACCGTAAGCGTTTTACTGTCCGCAAGATGTCGGAAAATGTTGGTGTTGAGCGTATTTTCCCTTTAAATTCGCCGTTCATTGACAGCATTACCCGGAACAAGGTTGGAAAAGTTCGTCGCGCGAAGCTTTATTACTTGCGCAAGCTTACCGGAAAGAAAGCGAGGATCAAGGAGAAAAGAGTTTGATTTCCGCAAATTGAATTTAACCCCAAAATTACACAGTGATTTTGGGGTTAAATTTTATCCATTTTCCGCCGGCAGATTTATTGTTACGGTCAAATTTCGTAGCATTGGAATTAATATAACCAATCCAGGATAAAGTTTGGAACTGACTACGACGGAATCGCCGGCTTCTCTGTGCAAAATTCTCTGAGATAGAAGTTATTAACAGGAATATAGTGCGATACGGTGGTTTTAACTTTTCACGGTATAATTGCAAAGTATATTTCCGTCCAGGGACCTTTTATGCCTCTGGTGTTAATCCACCTGGCTGCGAACCACACTCTTTTCCCGCGATCTTCTTCTGTGAAAGTCAGGTCCAGAGGCGGGTTGGTATCTAATTTAACGACAGTAAGTTGTGCTATGTCCGTAGGTTTTTCGTTTGCGATGACATATACAAGTTCCAATGTGTGTTGACCTTCCGGTTTAGCCCGTTTAGTTTCGGATTCACCGTATTCTATTATCAGGTGACGGATAAGTTTTGTCAAGACTTTCAGCCATGGGAATGTTTTTGCCACCGGCGACGGAGTTAGTGTCTTTTTTGGTACAGTCAAACCCATGTCTGATTTATCGTCATCGGTAACATTTGGGTTGAACCGTATGTATTGATTGACGAAATTCCTCGTTGCTTTTTGCGCTGCTGCGGCTTTCAGTCGCCTGTCGAGGCGATCTGTCTTACCTGCGTTTTCGCGTTCGGCGATCTGGTTAGAGATGTGAAAGTCTGCTACGATAATCCGCAGAGTTTCAAAGGCTTTTAACGTGATACCGAATCTTTTCCTCCGTTCAGCTACAACATCTATGAAGTTAACGAGCCACATTGCAAGTTCAAGGAACGAATGTGGAATGTAATCATAGTTTCTTGGTTTTGTTGCCATAAATTTTTGGTTTTTTAATGAGTTATTTATAAATAATTAACTAATATTTGCGTAAATTCCGCTACAAATTATATCTTTGCCTCTGCAAGTTGCGTAAATTCCGCTACAAATTATATCTTTGCCTCTACAAGTTACGTAAATTCCGCTACAAATTATATCTTTGCCTCTACAATTTGCGTAAATTCCGCTACAAATTATATCTTTGCCTCTACAAGTTGCGTAGATACCTCTGCACTTTGCAGAGATGCCGCTGCACTTTGCAGAGATGCCGCTGCATTTTGCAGAGATGCCGCTGCGTTTTGCAGAGATGCCGCTGTACTTTGCAGAGATGCCGCTGTACTTTGCAGAGATGCCGCTGCATTTTGCAGAGATGCCGCTGCATTTTGCAGAGATGCCGCTGCATTTTGCAGAGATGCCGCTGCGTTTTGCAGTGGAATGGATACAACTTGTGTGGACTCCGCTGCATTTTGCAGTGATGCCGCTGCGTTTTACGGTGATGCATCTATAAAATGCTGTGATACAACTGAAATCTGTATCTGTATCCTTATAATATGTGGAGTTTACTCTCATATCTGCGGCAAAATTAATACAAAGTTTTCAGACTGCCAAATATTTATGGTAGAAATCGTGAAAAAAGTGATATGACTGGATCTATTATGCAGAGAATACAAATTTTTGCCGATAGTAATATGACGAAATTTTATTTAAGGTTTTTTGTTTTTTGATGAAATTGTATTACCTTTGCGGACTCTAAATACATAAATTTTGTATGAATAAGCAAATAAAACGTAGCCTGATGTTAATTATTGCGATTACTATCGCTGTAACGTCTGTAGCGCAAATTGACAAAAAGCGTGAGTTCCGCGGCGCATGGATTCATGTCATAAATCAAAGTCAATACGCGGGTATGAATGTGTCGCAGATGCGTAAATATTTTACAAAAATGCTCGATAACCTGAATGAAAACAACGTAAATGCGGTTATCTTCCAGGTTCGCCCTGCTGCTGACGCTTTTTACCGTTCAAAACTCGAACCGTGGAGTCGATACCTTACCGGTGTACAGGGGAAGGCGCCTGATGAAGGGTTTGACCCACTGGATTTTATGGTTACCGAATGTCATAAACGGGGAATGGAAATTCATGCCTGGATGAACCCGTACCGCGTAACGGCTTCCAAAAATGATGTATTGTCTGACAAACATCTGTACCATAGTGACAAAGACCGATTCGTACATTACGACAACCGTATATTTTTTGACCCGGGATTACCACAGAACAGGAAATTTATTTGCGCGGTAGTCAAAGATATTGTCACTCGATATGACATTGATGCAGTGCATTTTGACGACTATTTTTATCCATATCCCGTCGCCGGCGAACGATTCGACGATGATTTCAGTTTCGAGGTGTACGCAAGCCGTCAAGGTTTCACATCAAACAGGCGCGCAGACTGGCGACGAAATAATGTTAATTTGCTGATAGAACAGGTTCATAATACGATAGTTGCAACCAAACCCTGGGTACGGTTCGGGATAAGCCCGTTCGGGATTTACCGCAACAAACGCAGTACCGCTGACGGTTCTGGAAGCGAAACCAACGGACTTCAAAATTATGACGACCTTTATGCCGATGTAATCCTGTGGGCGCAAAAGGGTTGGATAGATTATCTCGTGCCACAAATATATTGGGAGATTGGCTACAAGCCCGCAGATTATGAAACGCTCGTTAAATGGTGGAGCAAACACGTGAAAAATGCGGAACTGTACATCGGTCAGGATATTGCACGCACCGTGAAAAAGCCCGACCCGCAAAATCCCGCTATAAACCAACTTCCACGTAAAATGGCGCTCGAAAGGAATTTACATGAAATCGGCGGGCACTGTTGGTGGCCCGGATATGAAATACTTAACAACATGGCGGGAGTTGCAGACAGCCTGAAAAATAATTGCCAACGATACCCCTCCCTAATCCCCCCATATTCAAGGCTTCATGACCGGAAACCAAAAGAGGTTAAGGCGCTGCGGGCGGAATGGACTGCCGAAGGTTATTTGCTTTACTGGGAACAAAACGGGGATACAAACAACCCGGAAAGCGCTCAGTACTACGTAGTTTATCGCTTCGCCAAAAAACAAAAGCGTAACCTCAATAATCCTGCAAATATAGTGGCTAAAACCCGTGATACGTACTATAAATTGCCTTACGAGAACGGCGCGCAAAAGTATAAGTACGTCGTAACCGCTGTTGACCGCTTTCACAACGAGTCAAAACGCGGAAAATCAAAGAATGTGAAATTGTAAATACTGTTAGAACGCAGGCTTTTAAGATCTTCCAAAATAAAAGTTACTCGCTTTTGCGAGCCAGTTCGGAAACCTCCTGGATAGTTATCGGCAACCGGTCCTCATGCGTGTGACGACAGCCCTCATTGGTGATAACTATATTATCTTCAAGGCGTATCCCACCAAATTTCTTGTAACCCTCCAACTTTTTGAAGTTAATAAAATTACGGCATATTTTATTCTCGTACCACTTGTCAATAAGTTCGGGAATAAAATAAATACCCGGCTCAACGGTCAGGACATGTCCGGGTTCAAGCCGCCTTCCAAATCGTAAACTCTTGTAACCAAACTGAGTATCGCGCGTCGTAGTTTCATCGTAGCCGACCAGCGTCTCATCAAGATTTTCCATATCGTGAACGTCCAAACCTAACGCGTGACCAAGCCCGTGAGGCATAAACAAAGCCGGCGCACCCTCGTGCAAAGCCTCCTCAGTATCGCCTTTTGTTATGCCAAGATCGCGTAAACCCTCGAAGATAATGCGGTAAGCGTTGCGATGTATGCTCTTATATGTGACATCAGGACGAGCCAGGCTAATAGACTCGTTTATAGTCTTTAAGACAATGTTGTAAATCTCTTCCTGCTTGGTCGTGTACAGACCGCCAACAGGAGTAGTGCGCGTAAAATCAGACGCATAATGACTTACAGTTTCTGCACCGGCGTCGCAAAGCATTAATTGCCCGAAACTAAGTTTTCCACCATGATCGTGATTGTGAAGGATCTGACCCTTAGTGGAAAGTATAGTGGGAAAAGATGTTCTGCAATGCTGCGTAATTAAAATCGCTTCGATAGCCCCGACTATATTTATCTCCTTTTCGCCCGGCTTGCACATGTCCATTGCTATAGAATGCATAAAATGACCCATACTGGCGGAAACCTTTATATGGTGCAACTCTGCCGGTGATTTTATCAGGCGCATGGAAATAATTGCCTCCGCTAACTCCTTTGAATTGCCGGCTATTATTTCATTATGCGTTTTTCCTGTAAGTTCGCTCAGAAGTATCACGCCGTAACTTCTGTAAGGCTTTAAAAAATGTATCTTCCTGTCCGATTTTACCGCCTTCTCAACGTACTTGTAAGTATTACGAATCGGCTCTACCCTGCTGATACCAACTTCCAGCGCGTAATGCTTTAATGAAGGCTTGACGCCCATCCATATAACATCCTCCAATGTAGCCTCTTCGCCGAACAAATATTCTTTATCATTGTCAATGTCAAGTAGATATATCAAACTCGGCTTATCAATGCCAACATAATACAAAAAAGTACTGTCTTGCCTGAATGGATATTCATTTGCCTCGTAATTGATGGCAATATTATCATTTCCAACCAGGATAATCAATCCTGATTTTACTTTCTTCTTCAACTCATTACGGCGCTTAACGTAAGTTTCTCTTTCAAACATATTATTGATTTTTTTAGTTTCCTGCTATTTCTCCCTCATAAAGATATTAACCGGCGTCCCTGTGAGATTCCAATTCTTCCGTATCTGATTCTCCAAGAACCTCCTGTAAGGCTCTTTGACCCATTGCGGAAGGTTACAGAAGAAGACAAAACTCGGCACCGCCGTTTTCGGTAATTGTGTGATGTATTTGATTTTAACCACCTTCCCCTTATACATCGGCGGCGGCGTGTTCTCTATAATCGGCAACAAAACATCATTGAGTTTGTGCGTCGAAATCTTTGTCCTGCGATTATCGTAAACCTGTTTAGCCGTTTCCAATATCTTGAAAATACGCTGCTTAGTGAGCGCAGAGGTAAATATAACGGGAATGTCCGTAAACGGAGCCGTCCGCTCGTGAATGGCAGCCTCAAAAGTCTTTACCGCAGCAGGTGTCTTATTCTCAACCAAATCCCATTTGTTAACCGCAATTACTACGCCTTTGTGATTCTTATTAATCAACGAAAAGATATTAATATCCTGTGCCTCAATACCGCGCGTGGCATCAAGCATAAGAACACACACATCCGCATTTTCAATTGAACGTATTGCACGAACTATCGAATAATACTCAAGATCTTCGTTCACTTTATTCTTCTTGCGTATGCCCGCTGTGTCAATAAGAGTGAACCTCATGCCAAACTTGTCGTAAGTAGTGTTAATCGAGTCGCGCGTTGTGCCGGCAATATCAGTCACTATATTACGCTCTTCGCCGATAAAGGCATTGAGTAACGATGATTTACCGGCATTCGGACGTCCTACAATAGCAATGCGCGGAATATCCTCCTCAATCTCCGGTAGCGGATTATCTTTTATTCTCGATACGGCAATGTCAAGCATATCACCGGTGCCTGAACCGTTTATCGCGGAAATACAGACAGGTTCCCCAAGCCCAAGTCCGTAAAACTCGGCTGAGAGCGGGTGAAGATTAAACGTATCCGCCTTGTTTGAAACAACGATCACAGACTTTCCCGAACGACGAAGAGTTCCGGCAATCTGCATATCAAGGTCTGTGACGCCGGTATTTATATCCACAACAAAAAGCAGCAAATCAGCCTCTTCACATGCAATCTTTACCTGCTTGTTAATCTCCTCTTCAAAGGTATCCCCCGAATTTAGAACCCAACCGCCTGTGTCTATGATAGAAAAATTATAACCGTTCCACTCAACCCTTCCGTATTGACGATCGCGCGTAGTACCAGCCTCTTCGTTTACAATCGCTCTACCGGTCTGTGTCAAGCGGTTAAAAAGGGTCGATTTCCCTACATTCGGACGTCCAACTATTGCAATAATACTCATAAGTTTATTATTTTAATTGCAAAAGTACAACAAATTTCCGACAAGTCTCCTAAATAACGGTTTTTTCTCGTATGGCAAACAAACAAAATAATAATGTTTTTCTGCTATCGGTTTAACCAATAACATTATCATTATTGAGCGCATCACCAACCAACCCGAATGTATATCCCTGCTCCAAGAGCCAGTCTATCGCATGTGGCAATGACTGCTGCATCCTTTGACCCGCCTTAACGGAGTCGTGGAAGACGATTATAGAGCCGCTGCGGGTGTATTGCTTAACGTTGTTGATGACGTCGTGTGCGGTTCTCAGGTAACTGTAATCGCGCGTAACTACGTCCCACAACACCATTTGATATTTCCTGCGCAAAGCATAAAACTGCGGGAGGCGTATGTGTCCGTGCGGAGGACGGAAAAGAGTACTGTCGATCAGCCGTGCAGCCATTTCGACATCCTGAAGGTAAGTCTCGGTGGCGACCTTCAATCCCTGTAAATGATGATACGTGTGATTGCCTACCCCGTGACCGCGCATTATAATTTCATGGTAAATCGCAGGGTATTTCCGTACATTATCGCCAATGCAGAAAAAGGTAGCCTTGATGCCGTAGCGGTCAAGCAAATCAAGCACCCACGGGGTAATTTGTGGTATGGGTCCGTCATCGAATGTTAAGTAAATAACCTTGCCGGTGGTATTAAGTCGCCAATGTGCGCCGCGAAAGATGCACCGGTATAGTTGCGGGGGAGATTCTATCAGCATCGCGCGTTAATTCCTTGCACCACGTTGCGAAGGTCTGCTCTCAAACTGCTTGAACTGTGCGTAATACCTGTCCAACAGTTGATCAATCTCCGCAAACCTGGTAGCGTCGGTCTTTTCATAGTAGCCTGCAAGGTTGCTCAGTATGTAAATGCTTTCATGTACGTCCCGTAATATCGATGCATAATGCTTAACGCTAAGCCGTGAGTACCACTCCAGGTCGCCAAGCGTGGACGCAGTCAGTGTATCGTACACCTGCTTCGCCTTCGCAGTATCGCCCGCAAGGAGGTAGGTCTTCGCTATCTCTCCCGTTGACTGGTAGTCGTAGGGCACGTTGAAGTCAGGGATTGACCTTAGCGCGTAATCCATAGCCTTAACCGCATCTTCTTTTCTGCCGTCCGCAACTAACCGCTGCCCTAACGTGCCGAACAACGAGCGGAACGTACGCGCTAACCGGCATGTGTTCTCATCTACATACAACCCCTCACGCTCAAGGTTGCCCCAACGGTACTTATTCATTAGATTGTCGTACAGTGTATCCGTATCGTACCGCAAGTGCTCGCTATCAGTCCGGTAAGGCACTACCCGGTACGCAACACCGTCCTGTCGGAAGTAGCCGCTGAGACGCACGTGCTCGTCAGGTGAAACGGTAATAGCATAATACACAGGTCGCTTCCAGTCTCTGTTGTTGCTCAGAATGTCCAGCACCATCATCTCCTGCTTCCCAAGACGATTCTTAGCCTTCGCCAATACGTTACCTTTCGCATCCTTATGTTCACCAAGGTAGATATACATTGTGTCAACTATCTCATTAGCGTACGCAGGCTTGACCGTCCCCGACGCAACTGCCGCACGGCGATCCACAGGCAAAGCAAGCGCGTATGTAGGGATGTTATCTATTTCTATGGAGTAATTAGGGATGCGCTTAGTCCTTGGATCGTTCGACTTGACACGGTTCAACGCACGTGACACATCCCACGCTTCGTCGGTATGAGGAAACAACCAACCAACATCGTGCTTACCATTAATGTACTCCGAACGTGTCCACGAAATAGGCAACGCATCAGACTCATACGACTGACGCTTCATCTGGTCTATGTACCAGTCCGTTTGCAGGTACGAAAGGTTGCAAACACGAACATCAGTCCTATAACCTTCAACCTCTTGCGCATACCACAGCGGGAACGTATCGTTGTCTCCCATAGTAAATATAATGGCGTCACGTTCACAGGTAGCAAGGTAGTTACGCCCGAAATCACGCGTAGTGTACCTGTTAGAACGATCGTGGTCGTCCCATGTCTGTGATGCCATCTGAAGCGGGACAAGCAAACAAAGAACACTACCAACAAGCGCACCTGTAACACCTTTGAGTTTAATATGCCTTTCTATGAGGCGGATAATGTATGCCGTACCTATACCAATCCATATACAAAAAGCATAGAACGACCCCGCATAAGCGTAGTCACGTTCGCGTGGCTGATATGGTGTCTGGTTAAGGTAGACAACGATCGCTAAGCCAGTCATAAAGAACAGTAGAAACGTAACCCAAAACCCTTCAATGCCCTTCCTTCCTTTGGATACCTGAAAGGCAATACCAAGCAGTCCAAGTATCAACGGTAACATGTAATATACATTGTGTCCTTTATTCTTCACTATGAAGTCAGGTAGATTATCCTGCGGACCGGCAAGGAAATGATCAATAAAGCGTATACCGGTAATCCAGTTCCCATTCGAGACCTCACCGTGACCCTGAATATCGTTCTGTCGACCTGAGAAGTTCCACATAAAGTACCGGAAATACATAAAGTTAACTTGATAGTTGAGGAAGAAACGTATGTTCTCAATGAATGTGGGTTTCATTACTACCTTCGACTCACCGTTAGGATCCGTCACTACCACACGCTGACCCTTTATGTTTGCCCATGACTTATAAGCCGCTACGTGCGCACGTTCCATACTGTACATACGTGGAAACAACATGTTCAATTCGTCTCTGTAGATCGATTTCTCCTTACGCATCGACTCGAAATAACGGTCTTTCTCCTCGTCCTGATTCTCTTTAGATACCCTCGTCCATACCGGACCAAGATCCTTCCTGGCATATTCGTAAGAGTTTCCCTTTACTACATATTTTGGTTCGGAGACGTAAGTCTGTCCGTACAATAAAGGAGTATCGCCGTACTGTTCCCGCGAAAGGTAAGTCCTCAGCGTAAAGATATCCTTAGGTGAATTCTCATCCATCGGTGCATTAGCCGAAGAGCGTATCATTATCAGTGCGTAAGACGAATACCCTATTGTAATTACCAGCAGTCCTGTCAGTATGGCGTTAAATGCAACAGGATTAAACTTCTTTACAGAGAATAGATATACGCCAAGCCCTATTAATATTATAATTCCTAACCATGGGCTATTACCAAGAAACGGGATACCGAGCAGTGCGACGGCAAGCATGAAAGCAATCTTCACCCTCAATACCGATTTCCCGCTTAACGTTTCCAGGATTCCACAAATCAACGCTCCAGCGACAAGGACAGTGTACAATATGACGCCTGAGTTATAAGGCAAGCCGAATGAATTGACACACAACAGTTCAAACCAGCCTGCAACTTTCACTACACCTTGAATTATACCGAACAGCAAGACCGCCACTATCAGGAACGACACTAAGAGCGCAACTAACGAGCCTTTCAGGTTGGCATTAGGATTCTTTTTGAAATAATACACAAGTACGATAGCCGGTATACAAAGTAGATTCAGGAGGTGTACGGCAATAGATATTCCCATCAGGTAAGCTATCAGGATTAGCCACCTGTCTGCGTGAGGTTCATCTGCGACATCTTCCCATTTCAGGATGAGCCATACAACAACGGCGGTCATCAGCGACGAAAAGGCGTAAACCTCACCCTCGACCGCTGAAAACCAGAAAGTATCCGAGAATGTGTAGGCGAGCGCCCCGACCGCACCGCAGGATATAATAATTATTGCCTGCGAGATGGAAACCGTACCGCTTTTACTGCCTGCGACAAGTTTTTTGACCATAAACGTAATCGTCCAGAAGAGGAATAATATAGTCAATGCGCTGAATATAGCCGACATTGAGTTAACCATCGCCGCTTTCAGTTCGGGATTTGCGGTTAATTGCGTAAATAGATTTGCTGTCATCATAAATATCGGGCTTCCGGGTGGATGTCCGACTTCGAGTTTGTAAGCTGACGCGATAAACTCACCGCAATCCCACAAACTTGCAGTAGGTTCGATAGTTAGGAGGTAAACGACGGCAGCGATTGCAAATACGATCCAGCCGGAAATGGCGTTTAACAACTTATATTTTTTCATATAAAAGAATAGTTTAATTAAGATAAATTGTATACGAATTGGGGTGCAAAGATATGGAAAAATAATTGATAATTGAGAAATATCCGGCAAAAGTTGTTTTATAGAAGTAACAAAGAATTTTTCTTACCTTTGTAAAATGAAGCAAATAATTGTGACGATTTCTTTGGCGGTCATGTTTTGCATGAATATTTCCGCGCAGCACAAACGTGAAATTAGGGCAGTGTGGTTAACGGTCAACCACAACCTCGACTGGCCCGATACTCCGGCGGTCAGTAAGCAGGGGATAGAAAAACAGAAAACCGCTCTCGACAATATGCTTGACAGGCTTAAGGAGGCAAATATTAACATGGTATTTTTTCAAGTGCGTATCCGTGGCAGCGTTACCTACAGTTCGGCAATAGAGCCGTTTTCCGAATTAATCAAATCCAGGCGGTGTACTGAGGATTTTGATGCTTTGGGGTACGCAATCGAAGGATGTCACCGTCGTGGAATGGAATTACATGCCTGGTTTGTTGTCTATCCTTTGGGAAAAAATCCCGGTAATAATTCATTGCGCAGTATATCCGTGAAGTTCAAAAACGAGTGGTATATTAATCCCGGAAATCCTGGTACTACGCCATACTTGGTAAATCTTGTCCGCGAATTGGTTGAGAAATATGACATTGACGGCATACATTTCGATTATATCCGTTATCCTGACGGCTCTGCTAAATTTCCTGACGACAGGGAATTCAAGCTTTATGGAAACGGTAAAACTAAGGATCAGTGGAGGCGAGGGAATATAAACCGCTTTGTTTATGAAGCCTATGACGCTGTGAAGGCTTTAAAGCCGTGGGTTATTGTCAGCAGCGCCGTGGTGGGAATGTATAACACCTTGGCGGAAGTTAACCGGAAACACTGGACTGCTTATAACTCTGTTTTTCAAGACCCTGTAGACTGGATAACAAAGGGGAAGCATGATTTTATTGTTCCCATGCTTTACAGTAAGGATAATCTGTTTTTTCCATTTATAGATGACTGGGTAGAGCGTTGCGGCAGGGAAAGGGTTGTCCCCGGGCTTGGTATATATATGATCAGCGACGCATCCTGGTCTCCGGACATTATTACCGGGCAGGTACGGTATTTGCGGGACAATAAGCTGCCTGGTTGCGCTTTTTTCCGTGTAAGGAATCTAACCGACGATGCCGGTTTTTATAAACTTGTTACTTCCGGTTATTTTCCGGATCCGGCGCTTTTGCCCGCT
This sequence comes from Dysgonamonadaceae bacterium, assembly GCA_031269685.1. GTDB lineage: Bacteria > Bacteroidota > Bacteroidia > Bacteroidales > Azobacteroidaceae > Azobacteroides. The sequence goes on from JAISYU010000030.1 coordinate 29,557, forward strand.
GTTGAGGTATCTCGGCAGGCGCCATGTACTCCTGGCAGTTTCAGGGTATGGGGCAGTGGTGGTTCCATGAATCTTTCATGGGACAGGTTTTCGGATGCCGATGATATTTTTTACAATGTTTACTGTTCGGAATCGTTTCCCGTAGATACGGATAATCCCAAAAACCTGATAGTTGCCAGGCTCGACGATACCGAATGCAAACTGAACGTGAGTCATTGCAACCACGGTCTCTATTATTGCACCGTCACCGCTTACGACAGGTACCATAACGAGAGCATGATTTCAGAGACCGCCTTGTTTGTTGTCGGTGAATATGAGAAATAATTTACCTCAAGGACGCTTCCAGGAACCGGTCTTTGCCGGAAATATCCTTCTGTAAACAGATTCTGCGATAGCCTGCCTGTTTCGCCATTGCTTTTATTTCCCCCGCATACACCGGATTAATCTCGAAAAACAGTTGCCCTCCTCCGGCAAGGTGTCGCGTGCCGAGTTCTGCTATGCGATTATAGAAAACCAGTGGATTATTTTGTGGTACAAACAGCGCTTCTGCGGGCTCGTAATCAATGACGTTACTGTTCATGCCTGCGACTTCTGACGGTGGAATGTATGGCGGGTTGCTGACAATTATATCGAATCGCGCAGGTAAACCTTCCGGCAAATCTTCCATTATATCATGATCTGCAAAGTCAATACAGACCTTGTTCAACGCAGCATTTTCGCGTGCAACTTCAAGCGCTTTACCGGAAATATCAACCGCATAAACCTTAGACCTGAGACGTTTGGCAATCGTTATTGCAATACACCCTGAACCGGTACCGACATCAAGACATGTCAATATTTTGTCTCCATATTCATTACTTTGTTCTCGGATGCGATCTCCTGTACGCCTGATTATCAGTTCGACAAGTTCTTCTGTTTCCGGTCGCGGGATAAGCACGTTCTGATTGACCTTGAAAGACATTCCGAAAAATTCGGTTTCGCCGATTATGTACTGTATGGGTTTATATCGGCGAAGATCGGTTATTATATTCCTTACGGTAATCTCTTCGCTGCGTGACAACCGCCTTTCCTTTCCGCTTAGAATCTCCTGCCGCCCGGTATTGAAACATTTTTCCATAACCAGGAAAAAGAATGTCCTGATCTCCTGTTCTGGATAATAATCCGATAACTGTTTCCTGAATGAATTGTAGATCTCTTTCATGCCTGCAAAATTACTCTTTTTATTTACTTCCTTACATCAGATTTATATGATACAAATAAAACTGTTACCTTTGCCTGCAATATCAGTTGTGGAAAATCCACATACTAAATAAATCTTATGAAAACATTATTTTTTTACTTACTGGAAAACGGTCTGTTATTCCTGTTATTAATCTTTTCTTTTATAAAAGAGCGACAGTCATACTTCAATTATGAAGATTATAAAATCAAAAAATCCGCCGGATTTTGGATGATATAATTATGAACCAAGTCCGAACCAACTCCGTTGCAAGTCCGTTGCAAGTCCGAACCAACTCCGTTGCAAGTCCGAACCAACTCCGTTGCAAGTCCGAACCAACTCCGTTGCAACTCCGAACCAACTCCGTTGCAACTCCGAACCAACTCCGTTGCAACTCCGAACCAAGTCCGTTACAACTCCGAACAAAATCCGTTGCAACTCCGAACCAACTCCGAACCAACTCCGTTGCAACTCCGAACAAAATCCGAACAAAATCCGAACAAATGAAGATAATAACAGTAATAATCTTGTCACTAAACTTACTGCAAATTCACGCACAGGAAAATCCCAAAAATACCGAATGGATGGATTTCCTCGAAGAACTCTATATGACGGAAGACGCAGACCCTGCAAGTATCGAACAACTGTATGACGATCTGTCATACATCAGTGAACGCCCCTTTAACTTGAGAACCGTTACCCGGAAGGAACTCGAAAGATTACCATTCCTTTCTTCCATACAAATCGAAAACCTGCTTTACTATGTTTACAGGTTTGATCTGGTCGATATCTACGAATTAAAGAACGTGAAAAGCCTGGACTTTGTGACAATTAACCTTCTTTTGCCGTTTGTATACGTCGGCGAGGCAAAAAAGACACCGCTCAACTTGAAAAATACGTTGCCTCACGTAAAACATGACGTCATTCTGCGCACCGGATACACTCTGCAACAAAAAGCCGGATACAAAAAATCTACCGAAGAAGATAAAGCCGCCAGACCAAACAAATACTACCTTGGCAACCCTTATTATATGTCTCTTCGATATGGTTTTAGGACGAATGATGATATTCAGTTTGGTTTTGCAGGAGAGAAAGATGCCGGCGAATCTTTCTGGAATAAGCACCACAAAGGGTTTGACCACTACACCTTCAACCTCAACCTGAAAAACCGCGGGATCCTCGAAGACCTTCATATTGGCGATTACCGTCTGTCTTTTGGGCAGGGGCTTGCTATGAACACAAATTTTATAATGGGGAAAACTACCTTTATTACTAATATCGCTCAAATGAATGAAGGAATAAAACGACATGCCACAACCGACGAAAATAATTACTTCAGTGGTGCAGCTGCAAGCCTGAAAATTAATAATTTACAGTTTACCTGCTTCGGATCACACAGATTGCACGACGCCAATGCCGACAGTTTAACTGTTTTCTCCTTCAAAAACGACGGCTATAACCGCACACTGAACGATATGGAGAAACGCAATTCCGCTACGGTCAATACGGGTGGCGGGCATATACGCTGGAGAACGGAATCGGTGAATATCGGCTTAACTGCGGTCTATTATTCATTTGCAGGGAAGCAGTTAAATCCCAAGCGTCAACCGTACAATATCTTTTATCTACGGGCTAAAGACTTTTTCAATACGGGAATTAATTACGGTATGCATGGAAAATGGTTTGCGTTCCAGGGAGAGACTGCTATTGACAGGAACAGTAAATTTGCGACAGTAAATAACTTGTTGCTTAATCCGTCTTCGCTGTTTGACCTGGCTATCTCTTATAGATCCTATGCCCGTGACTATAATGCCTTTTACGCACGCGCATTTTCAGAATCTTCGACGGTAAGTAATGAGAGTGGGTTTTACTTTGGTTGGAAGATTTACCTGTCTACTTGTTGGGAATTGTCGGGCTACATTGATTGTTTCAAATTTCCATGGTTTAAGTATGGTATTGATTCGCCTTCGGAAGGTAGTGAGAGTGTACAGAAGATGACTTTCAAGCCAAACGATAAATGGGAATTGCAGGCAAGGCACAAGTATAAGAGTAAAAGCAAAAACAAAAACAAAGATTACAATGAAGGCAGTGAGACGTTTGTCAAGCCGTATTATCAGGATCAATGGCAGTTCAGGATTACCACTGACCTGAATAACTGTCTACAGTTGAAAACTCGGGTGGATTACAGCCGATATACGTTTCTTGAAATATTAGAGAAGGGCTGGTTTATTAGTGAAACGCTTTCCTGGTCACCGAAATATAAATTCCACATTGACGCCTGTGCGGGATATTACGACACCGGGGGATATAATACCCGCATAAGTGTTTATGAGAAAAGCCTTCTCAATGCTTTTTCGTTCCCAAGTTTTTACGGAGAAGGATTTCGCATGTACATGGTTGTCAGGTGGAATGTTTCGATGCGGGCAAGTGTTTGTATGAAGATCGGTAATACCCGTTATTTTGACCGTACGACGATTAGTTCCGATCTTGAGGCGATTGAGGGCAGGGATAAAACGGATATAAGTTGTTTATTAAAGTGCAATTTTTAGTGGTGTTCACCGATTTTGTATTAATTTTGCGCACTGTTTATATTACTTACAAAAAAATATTATCTATGCAATTAAGAAATTTAATTTTTGCGTTGCTTTTTATTTTGTTCTCCAGCAATGCAATGTCTCAGGAAAAGAAAACGGTTAAGAATGACGGTTATCCTCTGGCTAATTTTGCCTTGACTGCCAATGCGGGTCGGAATGGCGATCTTTTTGGTGAAATAATGCAGAACACCGGCAAACTTGGGGGATGGTTGCAGGCTCGCGGCAAGGTTGAGGTCTTCATTGAGAAGGGCGGTAGAGACCATAAATTCTCGGAGTTCGGCAAAAAGACGATAATACGCAACTTTCCCTTTGTGGAGGGCGTTTATGGGAAGTCGCCGTTGAGCCCTGTGAATGTAACTTCGCGCGCTTTTTGTCCACTTGGAGTAAATAATGTGGAAACTTCCGCATTACCGGTCTTGATGCTTGAACTAACATTAGGATCGGCTAAGGAAGAGGTATTTAACTTGAAGATTCCCGCGTCGGATGCTACGAGATCTGCGAAGATTTTGTTTTCGGAAGGTGATAAAGTAAAAGAACCTTTGGAAAATGACGGTTACATGGTGATTCCGGTCAAGTTAGAGCCGGGATTTGAAAAGACAATACGCATTTCCGTCGCTTTTTATGATGACCTGTGGTACAGTGCCAAACAGTTTGGCGGCGCGGGTGAAATTTCCCTTTACGCACAGGCTAATTGGGAAAGGTTATACAGTGAAACTGAGGACTTCAGCCGTCAAATCCCTGCAACGGGCGACAGAAAACTCGACGAATACCTGCGTTGGTACATGGTACCTGGCATTGCTCTCACCCGCGTCACCAAAAGCGGCGAAGCATTGACCATGGGTTATTGCGAATTGAACCAGCGGGACAGTTATTGGACTTCGTGGCTTCACTTAGTTTTGTACAGGGATCTCGAACGTCGGATGTTGGAGGAGAGTGTTGAGTGGCAGCAGCCCGATGGCAAGATTCCGACCACGATATTGCCGCTTATTGAGCGCAGTGACGACCTTGACATCAACGCATTCTTCATTTTGCGCGAGGCTCGTTACTACCGTTACTACCGTGACAGGGAATCGTTAGCCGCTGACTGGGAATCGGTTAAGAAGGCTATGGATTGGCTTCTTTCCCGCGATAAGAAAGGTAACGGCTTGCCGGAGCAGGTGTCCTTTTGGGGTGATTGGAAAGACGTTCAGGGCGTGAAAGATCGCCTTTATTCGCCTTTTTCCGGTCTTATTTACCTTTCCGCCCTCAAGGAAATCATTTTCCTTGCCAATGAGTTGGGGGATGTTGACGCGGTTCGGAAATATGAAGTTTTTTTCAGGAAAGGGTATGACTTTATCAATAAACATGTTTCGGAGGGTGGTCTTTGGAACGGCAACTATTACTGCCAGGTCTGGAAAGACGGCTCGGTTAACGACCGTCTGTTGCAGGATCAGACCATTGGCATCCTGTTTGGCGTTGTACCTGAGGATCGGGGCGAGGCTATTATAAAGTCGCTTAACAAGCAGAGCCTTACTCCTTTCGGAACTGCCGAGACTTATCCTTATTATCCTGAAAGTTTTGGTCTAAAGCCCGCCACGTACCACAATGGCGCTGTTTGGCCCTGGCTAAGTTTCATGGATGACTGGTCGCGTATCACTTTGGGTAAGAAGAAGGAAGCGATACGGCTCATAAAAAGGGTTGCGAAAGCCGATCTGGTTGATTCGGGCGACTGGTCGCCTAATGAGCACATCAACAGCCTGACCGGGGAGAACCTTGGTTTCATATTGCAGGGCTGGAATGCAGGACTTTACGGTCTTATTTACTTCGGGGTTTTACATAATGAGATCAATATTACCGGAATCCCTGAATAGGGCTTCAAATTCTCTGAATTGGGGATCAAATTCTCTGAATTGGGGACCAAATTCTCCAAATTGGGGACCAGATTCTCCAAATTGGGGATCAAATTCTCTGAATTGGGGATCAAATTCTCCGAATTGGGGATCAAATTCTCCAAATTGGGGATCAAATTCTCCAAGAATGGCGTCAATTTCTCCGAGAATGGCGTCAATTTCTCCAAGAATGGCGTCAATTTCTCCAAGAATGGCGTCAATTTCTCCAAGAATGGCGTCAATTTTTCCAAGAATGGCGTCAATTTCTCCGAGAATGGCGTCAATTTCTCCAAGAATGGCGTCAATTTCTCCAAGAATGGCGTCAATTTCTCCGAAACTGTCGACAAATTCTCTGAAACTGTCGACAAATTCTCTGAAACTGTCGACAAATTCCACGAAACTGTCGACAAATTCTTCCAGACGGGAGACAAATTCTCCGAAACGGGAGACAAATTCTCCGAAACGGGAGACAAATTCTTCCAGACGGGAGACAAATTCTTCCAGACGGGAGACAAATTCTCCGAAACGGGAGACAAATTCTCCGAAACGGGAGACGATTTTTCCAACTAAGAAACCATAATTCAATAGATGACTGCGGCTTATTATACTTTGGGATGCAAATTGAACTTTGCCGAAACCTCATCCATCGGTAAGCAGTTGGAAGCGCTCGGAATAGAGAAAGAAACCGGCGGAAATGCCGACATTTGTATCGTAAATACATGCTCTGTGACCGATATTGCCGACCGTAAATGCAGGCAGGCTATCAGGCGTATCAAATCCCTTAACCCGCGGGCAATGATTGTCGTGACAGGCTGTTACGCTCAACTCAATCCCGCAGCAGTGGGCGGCATTGACGGTGTAGATCTTGTCCTCGGTACCGGCGAAAAGGCTAAACTTGCGGAATATATCGCCGATTACATGAGGTCGGAAAAGAAAACGAATCTTAGTGGCGTCAAGGCTGGTGCGGCGGAAGACATTGTGGAATTTTCGCCATCCTGCTCGCGCGGAAACCGTACCAGATATTTCCTCAAAGTCCAGGATGGATGCGATTATTACTGCTCTTACTGCGCAATCCCCTTCGCACGCGGCAAAAGCCGTAACGGGTCGATAAAAGATATTGTCAAAATGGCGGAATCGGTCGCCATCGAAGGCGGAAAAGAAATCGTACTGACCGGTATTAACATCGGAGACTTCGGAAAATCTACCAATGAAGACTTTTTTCAACTCATTCGTGCGCTCGATAAAGTCGATAAAGTCGAAAGATTTCGCATATCCTCAATAGAGCCTAACCTTCTGACAGGCGAAATCCTCGAATTTATCGCCTCGTCCGGCAAATTCGCGCCGCATTTCCACATTCCCCTACAATCAGGCTCCGATAATGTGCTAAAACTTATGGGAAGACGGTACAAAAAAGCATTATTTGCGGAAAAAGTCTCACATATCAGGAAATTAATCCCCAATGCGTTTATCGGGGTCGACGTAATAGCCGGCTCGCCTGGCGAAACCAACGAATTTTTTAAAGAAAGCCTGCTATTCCTTAAAGAATTGCCCGTCGCAAAACTCCATGTCTTCACTTACTCCGAACGAAAAGGAACAAAAGCGCTCGAAATCAACCACAGGGTTAGCCCGGAAGAGAAAAAAGATCGCAGCCGGCAACTTATTGACCTCTCATCAAATAAAACCCTCGATTTTTACCGCTCACAGGTCGGCAAACAGCAGCAGGTGATCTACGAACATTCCGTCAAGGGCGGCAAAATGCACGGATTTACCGGAAATTACCTCAAAATTGAGTCCAATCATGATGATTCTTTGGTAAATCAATTAGTTTCCGTAACTTTGAACGTTCTTAGCGAACAGGATCTTCAATTTATTGTATGATACATTTTGTAAGTTTACTGATATATCGGTCATTTTGCCTCCTTTCGGCTCTGCCTTTACACGTGTTGTACGTTATTTCCGATGTGGCTTATTTCTTTGTTTACCGGGTAATCCGTTACCGTCGCAAACTTGTCAGGGAAAATATCCAAACCTCATTCCCCGACAAAGAAGAAAAAGAAATTCTAACCATAGAAAAAGGATTTTACCACCACTTCTGCGATACTTTCTTTGAAACCGTCAAAATGCTTAACTTTTCCGAAGCAAGGATGAAACGACATTTCATTTTGAAAAACCATGAACTGGTAGAATACTTCCTATCCAACGAAAAGGACGTCATTCTTATGGCAGGACACTACGGAAACTGGGAATGGGGAGCCTCAGCCGGTCTATGGATAAAGCCGGAACAAAACAGAGTCTTCGGATATATTTACAGACCACTCAAAAATCGCGCCTTCGATGAACTGTTTATCCGAATCCGTGAAAAATTCCGCTCCAAAGGATTCCCAAAAAACAATATCTTTCGCGAAATAATAAAACTTGACCGCGAAAAGAAAAAATTTATGATAAGTTTCCTCTCAGACCAGAAACCTTCGACAGGAATTGCTACCATGAATGTGAATTTCCTTAACCGCGATACAGAAGTTATGACCGGAACCGCAAAAATCGCTCGACATACCGGCGCAGTAGTGTGCTATGTCGAAATAACTAAAATCAAACGTAGTTTTTATGAAGGAAAAGTTAAACTGATAACAGATAATCCTGCCGAATTGACGGAAGAAGAAATAACAGAACGATACATGAAACTGCTCGAAAAGAACATAATGAAGCATCCGTCATACTACCTCTGGTCACATGACCGCAAACAGATAAACATCTGAAGGAATGATGAAGATTGCAATAATCATACTCAACTGGAACGGTCGCCGGTTGCTTGAACAATATCTCCCTTCTGTCATCAAAAACTCCCCTCACGAGAAAACAGAAATCATTGTCGCCGATAACGGTTCAACGGATGACTCCATCCAATTCCTTAATCAATACCCTGACGTAAGAAAAATAATACTTGACAAAAACTACGGGTTTGCAGGCGGATATAATCGCGCAATAGCCGAAGTTAGCAACGAATACCTTGTCCTGCTCAACTCCGATGTCGAAGTAACCGAAGGATGGCTAACCGCAGCCGACTTCCTCGCCGCCAACCCCGAATACGCAGCCGTACAACCCAAAATACTTTCCAGCCGCAACAGGAACTTTTTTGAATATGCCGGCGCGGCAGGCGGATACATCGACCAATATGGATACCCATTCTGTCGGGGTCGCGTATTATCCGTCACGGAAAAAGACGAAGGACAATACAATGCCGCATCCGAAATCTTCTGGGCATCCGGAGCCTGCATGTTCATACGCCGAAAAGACTACATATCCGCCGGAGGGTTCGATGAATATTTCTTTGCACACCAGGAAGAGATCGATCTTTGCTGGCGTCTAAGGGCACGCGGGCATAAAATCCTCTGCCTGCCACAATCAGTAGTCTATCACGAGGGAGGAGCGACGCTTGCGATGGAAAATCCCAGGAAAACATACCTCAATTTCCGCAATAACTTACTGATGCTATACAAAAATGCACCGGAAAAACACTGCCGGAAAATATTCCTTCTACGTATAGTTACCGATATAATCGCCGCGCTCACATTCCTTATAAAAGGGTATCCGAAGAACGCACTGTCGGTATTGTCTGCGTACTGCGAGTTTTACAGGAAGAAGAAAGATTTCAAAGCCGCGCGGCAAAAGAATCTCATGCTCTCGACCGATGACGATTTCCCGACAGGTGTTGTGCTAAGGAAATGCCTGCCGGTGGAATTTTACCTTAAAGGCAGGAAATATTTCTCACAGATTAAACAATCCCCGCGAATGTATTGATATTATCAAGAATACCGTAAAGGCTTTCCAATGTTTAAGTATCAATAAAATAATAAATAATTATTATCTTTGCACCTGATTTTTTAAAATAGATACTATGGACAGAAGAAAATTCATCAAAAAAGGAGTAATTGCATCCGCCGGAATCGCAACAGGATTCGGAATATTACTTGGAAACCCATCCTGCAAAGGAGCTAACGAACGTATAACACTCGCTCTCGTCGGATGCGGAAGCAGAGGACTCGGCTGTATTATAAGTTGCTGTAAACTAAACGCAAATGTGGTCATCAAAACAGTCTGCGACGTCAATCGTACAAAACTCGGCAGAGCAGTTTCTGAGGTGGAAAAACAACTCGGATACGCACCCGCAAAAGTGGAAAATATGGAGGCGATTTTTGCAGATAAAGACGTCGATGCAGTATGGATCGCTACACCGGAACATTGGCACATGCCCGCTACAGTAATGGCTTGCAGAGCGGGAAAAGACGTATATGTAGAGAAAAACCCCTCAATAAACATCTGGGAAGGTAGAAAGATGGTGGAAGCAGCCACTAAGTACAAGCGGATAGTACAAGTCGGTTTCCAAAACCGAAGCGCACCGTATGCACTTTCCGCACGGGAGTATATAAAAAGCGGCAAACTCGGAAAAATCGTAACAGTCAAGTGTTATAACATGCTCGGAGGCGGCAAATGGCAGGAAGAGCCGGAAACACCCGTCCCTGAATGGCTCGACTGGGACAAATGGCTCGGTCCGGCACCCATGAGAGGCTTCAGCCCATCAATTGTCCACGAAAACGGACGCGGTGACTGGCTTAGTTACTGGGCTTACTCCGGCGGAGGACTCGCTGACGACGCATCACATGTGATGGACCTCGCACGATTCGTTATCGGAGACCCGGACCATCCAATATCGGTTTACGGATGGGGCGGAAACCATATTTTCGGAGGCACTCGCGAGACTCCGGAATTTCAAACGCTCGTTTATGATTTCGGAAAATTCACCCTATCCTGCGATAACGCCTGCGCAACTAACTATATGACCAAAACGCCGGGCGATGTCAGAATGGACCCAACGAAATTCCCAAACTGGAGAAATAATGCTACACGTACGGAAATTTACGGCACGAACGGATTAATGTATCTCGGAAGGCACGGTGGCGGATGGCAAGTTCTCGGACCGGATAACGAAATCGTAGCACAGGAAGGCGGTATTCATCCCGACAAAGAACACTTTGTTAATTTCATAGACAGCCTCAGATCCCGGAAACGACCCAACGGAGACCCCGAAGAGTGCCACCGGAGCGCAACACTCGTCCACCTCGGAAATACAGCATACCGCGTAGGAAACAAACAACTGCTGTTCGACCCCGCTTCCGAAAAGTTTACCAACAGTGAAGAGGCTAATATCCTCGCAAGGGGTACTTATAGAAAAGGATACAAAATTCCTGAAACAGTTTAACCAATGGCAATAAAGAATAAAGTTAAACTCGCCCTGATAGGCGCCGGCGGACGAGGCTCGGCTGTCATAAAGAATATGGTGCGCTGTACGGAAAATGTCGAAGTGAAGTATGTATGCGACGTGGATGACACCCGTGGCGGCGCAGTTATCCGGGAATTATCCAAAGACCAGGGCTATGAACCAATGCCGGTCCGCGATATGCGTGATGTATTCGCCGATAAAGATGTTGACGCCGCCGTAATTACTACTCCCGAACACTGGCATGCACTTGCTACCGTTTGGGCTTGCCGTGCGGGAAAAGATGTTTACGTGGAGAAAAATGTATGCCTGACAACCGGAGAAGGATATGAAATGCTTGCCGCAGCAAAACAGAATAACTGCATAGTACAGTGCGGAACACAAAACCGTAGCGCCGATTACGCCTTTTCTGCACGCGATTATATCGCACAGGGTAAGCTCGGGGAAATTGTTACCGTAAAAGCGTACTGTATGCTCCCCGATTCCAGACCGTGGATACTGAAAGAAGACACCGAAACTCCCGCAGGTCTCGACTGGGAAATGTGGCTCGGTCCTGCTCCACTCGTTCCCTACAATGTTTCACGACATAAGGGATGGTATGACTGGTGGGCGTACTCCGGAGGCGCCGCAATGACCGGTGACGCTTCGCATGTCATCGATCTCGCAAGGATGGTGCTCTGTGATCCCCCACTGCCCCGCAATGTGTTCTGCGCAGGAGGCAGAGTTATCTTTAACGATGAACGGGAAATCCCCGATAACCAGACTGCCGTATTTGATATGGGCAGTTATGTAATTAGCCTCGAATCTTCACAATACGGTGGATACATGAAAAAAACACCGCATGAAGTGCGATTCGGCGATCGCTTCCCGGAATGGCGTAATAACTCTACCCGTATAGAGATTTACGGTACTAAGGGTGTAATGTTTGTCGGTCGGCACGGCGGAGGCTGGCAGGTGTTCGGGGGTGATAGTTTTGAAGTAGTCGCCCAAGGCATCGGATATTTCCCGGACGAAAAACATCACCGCAATTTTATCGATTGCATACGCTCGCGCAAAAATCCGAATGCACCACTCGAACAGGGTATCCTGAGCGCGGCGATGGTTAACCTTGCTAACCTGTCGTATAGAAGCGGTAAACGTTTGCTCGGAATCAATCCCATTACCGGCGCAATTACCGATAACGATGAGGCAGTAAGACTCGACAAAAAAGAACCTCGCAGTATATATACAATAAAACCGTAACTCCGACGTTTATTACAAAGAATTAATGTTTAATATAAAAATGATAATAAAATAGTCATGAAGAAGCATTTCTATTTGATTCTTTTTCTGCTCGTGTCGCCATTCGCGACCAATGCACAAATTCAGGGCGATGACCCTGTAGTTATGACCGTTAACGGAAAAGATGTCCGTAAGTCGGAATTCCTTTACAGCTACGGTAAAAACAATACCGAGGAAACCGTCGAAAAGAAAACTATTGACGAGTATGCAGAGTTGTTTAAAAACTTCAAATTGTGGATTGCCGAAGGCGAAGCGCAGAAGATAGACACTACACAGGCTTTCCGTACGGAACTTGCCGATTACCGGGAACAGTTGGCAAAACCTTATCAAGAGGAACTCAGCATTGATGAATCTCTCGTCCGTCAGGAATATGAGCGTATGGGACAGATAATCAAAATTAGCCATATTCTCCTCGCTTTTCCAGGTTATCCGAATAACATCAAACCTCTTCCGTCAGATACCGTAGACCTTTACAAAAAAGCGCAGGATATTCAAAAGCAACTAAAAAAAGGTGAAAAATTCACCAATCTGGTTGATAAATATTCCGACGACTCACGGAGCAAAGCACAAGGTGGCACAATAGGCTGGTTTTCCGGTATGAACCTCAATTATCAATTTGAACAGGGGGCGTTTAGTGTTCCTGAGGGAAAAGCAGGTATAATACGTACCAACTGGGGGTATCATATATTGAGGGTTGACGAAAAACAACCGTACCAAGGCGAATATCACGTTGCACATATCCTTGTCAGGGTAGATAAACATGCGGATACGGTAAAAGTCGCCGATGCGGAAAAGAAAGTTCTGGAAGCGTATGATAAAGTTGCGGGAGGAGCAAATTTCGGCGAAATTGCCAAAGAGTATTCCGATGATAACAAAACGCCTGAGGGTGATCTTGGATGGATTGATCTCCATCGTACCGTTCCTGAATTCTGGAATACTGTTAAAAAAATGAAGGAAGACGAAATATCTCGTCCTTTCCGTACCGATTTTGGATTTCATGTGGTAAAGCTACTCGAAACAAAAGAGCCTGCTTCTTATGAAGAAAAAAAGCCAATTATAGAAGATATGTTTTCCAATTACGGCTATTTTATCCCGTTACACCGCCATGCTATTGAACAATTGAAACGGAAATATGATCTCCGAAAGAATGAAACTTCTTATCGGAATCTACAAGAACTCGCTAAAACAATATACCCTTCCGAGACAGAATATTATGATGCTGTTAGTAACGATGATAATGAGTTGTTTAGTCTTAAGAGTAAATCTTTTACTATTGCCGATTTTGCCGAATATCTGAAAGCAAACAGTCAATCACCGTACAAACTCTCAACCGAATTTCTTACAGACCGTTTGGAAAATTATGAATATTACATAATTAGTAAGGAAAAGGCAGCAACCCTCGAAAATGAATATCCTGAATTTCGCAATCTTATGCAAGAATATCGTGACGGAATAATTCTTTTTGAGGTAAAAAATCGCGAAATATGGGATAAGGCATCTACCGATTCGGCTGGATTGGCTGACTTCCTTGCCGCAAACCGCGAAAAATATGCTTGGGATTCGCCTCGTTTTAAGGGTTATGTTGTTTTGACAAAGGACGCAAAGACTACAAAGCAGATTCGGAAACAAACCACCAAAATGCAGCCGGAAGAAGCTGTTAGGTATGCTCTCGAAAATTTCAAGGTAGGCGAGGTAGAATATGTGAAGGTCGAAAAGGGCTTGTTTGCCAAAGGTGAAAATGCTTTTGTGGACCAGAAAATTTTCAAATCGGGCAAAGCCGAATTTCCGGAAAATTTCGGTGACTTTTTCCTGATAGGAAAAACTCTGAATCTTCCTGAATCACCGGAGGATGTTAAAAGTCAAATTATTACCGACTATCAGGACTATCTTGAGAAAATCTGGATAAAACGCCTTAATGAAAATTATTCGGTGAAAATATATCAGGAAGTCCTTAAGTCAATTTATAATTAATAGTTTGCAAAAAAATATTTTGATTGACTTAAGGGTAATATTTGGTTTCATTGCCGTGTTTTTTCTGCTCGTTTCGTGTAGCATCGAAACAACGGATGAGATACCGATAGCTAAAGTCGGAAATTCGGTTTTATATCGCTATGAATTGGAACAGAATATACCGCAGGGATTATCACCAAATGACAGTACCATTGCAGTTGAACATTTTATCCGCCGCTGGATTACCGATGCGTTGGTGTATGATATTGCCCGGAAGAATGTCCGCGATATAGACCAAATTAATATGATGGTTGAGCGTTATCGGCGTTCGTTGCTCATTTTCCGTTATCAGGAACAACTGCTCAATGAGCGTTTCAAAGGCAATGCTGCGGATTCTGCATTTTTTGAGAAAAGAAACGAATTTATGCGGAAAACGGAAAACGAAATATATGAGCGGGCTCTTAACAGGGGAGAAATACAGTTATACAAGGATTAAAAAAAAGTCTCCAACATTGCTTTTTGCCGAATTTATCGTACTTTTGCAGTCAGAATAACAATTTCAAAAGATGAAAAGATTTTTAGTTACATGCTTCCTGGTGATCTGTAGTTTGTTGGTTGCCGTAGCACAAGAGAATACCGTAGATCAGGTTATATGGGTAGTTGGTGACGATGCTATACTGCTGTCTGACGTTGAATACATGCGTCTTCAGATGCAAACATTCCGTCAAGAAATCAATGGAGATCCATATTGTAAGATTCCCGAACAGATTGCTATACAAAAACTGTTTCTACATCAGGCGAAAATAGACAGTATTGATGTACCTGATTCAAATGTATTTCAATATGTTGAGCAAAAACTCAATAACGATATAAGAAATGCCGGTTCGCAGGAAAAACTTGAAGAATGGCTTGGTAAAACCATTAATCAGTACCGTGACGAACTGCGGGTGTCGGTTAAAGAGCAGTTTCTTGTACAGAAGATGCAAAGTACTTTGGTTGAGAATGTAAAGGTAACTCCTTCGGAAGTAAGAACCTTCTTTAAACGTATTCCACAGGATAGTTTGCCATATATTCCCACTACGGTTGAAGTGGAAGTTATTACTTTTGAGCCGAAAGTCTCGCTCGAAGAAATAGACGACATTAAGCGAAAATTGCGCGAATACACCGAGCAGGTTACTAAAGGCGAAAAACCGTTTTCTGCTCTTGCCCGTCTTTATTCGCAAGACAAAGGTTCGGCGCCTTTCGGTGGAGAACTTGGGTTTCGTGGCAAAGGGCAGTTTATTCCCGAATTTGCTGCTGTAGCCTTCGATATGAATGATCCGAAACGAGTTTCACGAATTGTGGAAACAGAATATGGTTTTCATATTATTCAACTTATTGAAAAGCGCGGCGACCGCATTAATTGCCGGCATATTCTTCTCAAACCTTATGTTGCCCCTGAAGAGCTTGAAGAGTCGAAGTTAAGACTGGATACTTTGCGCAATAGCGTTATTGAAGGCAAACTTACTTTTGAAGAAGCGGCTGGATTCTATTCACATGATCGTGATACGCGCAACAGCAAAGGACTTATGGTCAATACTTCACAAGATGAAAGCCTGGTCTCGGAACGTACCGGAACTTCGCGTTTTGAGATGGACGAACTTCCTCCCGAAATCGGTAAAACTATTAATACGATGCAGGTCGGTGACGTTTCAAAACCGTTTATCCTGCTTAATAAGCGGGGTAAGGAAGTTGCCGCCATAGTCAAACTCAAGTCGCGAATATCGGGTCATAAGGCGAGCCTTACCGAAGATTTTCAGGCTCTCAAGTCAATGGTTATAAATGAAAAGCAGGACAAGGTTATCAGCGAATGGATCGACAAAAAAATTAAAGAAACCTACGTTCGTATTAACGACAACTGGAAAAACTGCGACTTTGAACACGAGGGATGGGTACAGAAATAGGGTTACCTGTCGTTACGATACTCTGTTTAAATTATTGATGACGGGATTCACAAATAAGACTCTTTATACTGCGGGCTTCATTTGCCTGGTTGTTATCTTTGCTTTTCCTGCCTTTTCACAGGAATCGCAACAAGAACAGGGAAAGGCGACTCGTATCATAGTTGAACACGCTGATTCTTCTCTCGTTCCCAAAGAGTTTGATTTCAAGGTACAAATCTTAATGGACAGTGTAGTTTTTCGTCATGACGATGCTACGATGTTTTGTGACAGTGCACGTCTCAACAGTTTGGATAATACGCTTGATGCTTATGGGCGTATTGTTATGAATCAGGGAGATACTTTGATAATAAGGGGAGATTATCTCCGTTATGATGCTAACGAAAAGATTGCCAGGCTACGTCATAACGTTATTATGGAAAATGGGGAGGTTACACTCACGACCGATAGTTTTGATTACGATCGCGAACTTAACATTGGCTTTTATTTTGGGGGTGGTATGCTGGTTGATTCGTTGAATGTGTTAACTTCTGACTACGGGGAATATTCGCCTGAGACAAAGATGGCGGTGTTTATAGACCGAATAGATTCCGTACATCTTGAAAACAGGACTGATAATTTTATTTTGACGACCGATTCGCTTGAGTATAATACCGAAACAAAGATAGCATGTTTTGTCAGCCGCACTACCATTGTTTCTGATAGTGGTTATATTTTTTCGGACGATGGTTGGTATAATACTGACAGTGGGTATTCTGTTTTGTATAACCGTTCCATAGTTACTTCAAGGGATGGGTCGAAACATATCACTGCTGACTCGTTGCATTACGACCGTACGAATAACTACACTGAGGCTTTCGGCAACATGTTTCTCAATGACACACTCAGGAAGGCTATTATCACGGGCAATTATGGATTTTACGAAGGGGTTACCGAACATGCTTTTGCCACTGATTCTGCTCGGTTGATTGAGTATTCACAGGGGGATTCGCTTTACTTACATGCAGATACGCTGTTTATGTTGACTGTTGATACTGTCAGGGAAATTATAGCCTATCATGGTGTTCGCTTTTACAGGACGGATTTTCAGGGAGTTTGTGATTCGATGTATTTCAATACTAAGGACTCTACGCTTTCGCTTTACCGTGATCCTGTGATATGGAACGCAGGTTATCAAATATTTGGCGACACTATCCACATTCTTATGAACGACAGCACGGTGGAGAAGATGACGGTCAGAGACTTTTCCTTTGCTGTCCAGGAGGTTGACACTGCTCATCATAACCAGTTAAAAGGTAAGATAATGACTGCTTTTTTTCGTGCGGGAGAAGTCTATCTGTTGGATGTTGAGGGCAGTGCTGAGTCGCTTTATTATCCGATAGACGAAAAGGATGGGTCATATATCGGACTTTTGCGGACAGTTGGCAGTTATATTACCTTTGACATCGCCAATCGCAAGCCTGTACGCATCAAATGGACCGACGAGACTGACATGAAAATGCTACCGATTCCTGATTTGACGCGCAAGGACAAATTTCTTCAGGGATATGTGAATTTCGATTACCTTCGTCCGAAAGATAAATCGGACATTTTCTTTCGTGTTGAGATGAAGACGGAAGACAAGCATGAACCTGAGAAGCGTAAGTCGAGGAGGTCGGGAAGCATCCGGCGGGAGGAAAATAATTAATAACGAAAGAATAATACAATGCCTAAAATTTCAGAACGCGGGATTGAAATGCCTGCATCGCCAATCAGGAAACTTGCTCCGTTGTCGGATTCGGCGAAAGCGAGAGGGTTAAAAGTCTATCATCTTAACATTGGACAGCCGGATATTCCGACGCCTCCGGTTGCTTTGGACGCGGTACGCAATATTGACCGCCGGATACTTGAATACAGTCCGAGTAATGGATTCCGCAGTTACAGGGAGAGGCTTGTGCATTACTACTCAAAGTTTAAGATTAACGTCAGTGCGGACGATATAATCATCACGACGGGTGGTTCGGAGGCGGTACTTTTCGCCTTCATGGCATGTCTTAATCCGGGAGACGAAATAATCGTACCAGAGCCTGCGTATGCGAATTACATGGCGTTTGCTATTTCAGCCGGTGCGGTTATAAGGACTGTAGTTGCGGACATTGAGAATGGCTTTGCGTTACCGCCGATTGAAGATTTCGAGGCATTAATTAACGAACGCACTAAGGGGATATTGATATGCAATCCTAACAATCCGACCGGCTATTTGTACACTCGCAAGGAGATGAATAAGATTCGCGACCTGGTAAAGAAGTACGACCTGTACCTTTTTTCCGACGAGGTTTACCGTGAGTTTATATACACTAACTCACCGTACATCAGCGCTTACCATTTAACGGGAATAGATGACAACGTGGTCTTAATCGACTCGGTATCGAAGCGGTACAGCGAGTGTGGAATACGCGAAGGGATGCTTATAACGCGCAACAGGGAGTTATATCGGACAGTGATGAAGTTTTGTCAGGCACGGTTAAGCCCACCGTTGCTTGGGCAAATCGTAGCGGAGGCATCGCTTGACACTTCTCCTGACTACATGCAGGATGTATATGATGAATATCTTGCGAGGCGTAATTTTCTTATAGACTCTCTCAACAAGATACCGGGCGTGTATTCGCCGATACCTATGGGTGCGTTTTACACTATCGCCCGTTTACCTGTCGACGACGCTGATAAGTTCTGCGAATGGTGTCTTTCGGACTTTGAATATGACGGTCAGACTATCTTTATGGCGCCTGCTTCCGGTTTCTACACACATCCGGGACTTGGACGGAACGAGGTGCGCATCGCTTACGTATTGAAGAAGGAGGAACTTCAGAAAGCGATGACAGTTTTGGAAAAGGCGTTGGAGGAATATAACAGGAAATAACAAAAGCAGACTGTTTCCAAACAAAATCCTGGCAATTTCGGCTTATTTTATAGCATCCGGTGTAATAACTGCATTTTTTCCGCAAAGCGTGTTGCTTGTTTCAAAAAAGTATGTAACTTTGCAATCGCTATGAATACAAAAGTAATATATAGCATAGGGAAGAGGACGCAGGATACGGAAAAATATCCGACAGAATATTACATTTCCACATACCTGAAAAGAAATATGGAAGGGACTCCTTGCGTGACTAAAGGGACTCCTTGCGTGACTAAAGGGACTCCTTGCGTGACCGAAGGAACTCCTTGCGTGACTAAAGGAACTCCTTGCGTGACCGAAGGAACTCCTTGCGTGACGGAAGGAACTCCTTGCGTGACGGAAGGAACTCCTTGCGCGACGGAAGGAACTCCTTGCGTGACTAAAGGGACTCCTTGCGTGACCGAAGGAACTCCTTGCGTGACTAAAGGGACTCCTTGCGCGACGGAAGGAACTCCTTTACACCGGAAAATCTGTTGGTAATAAGTCTTTAATGTCCTTAAAGTCTTGAAATTCCTTACGGGAGAGACAAGAAATAAACAAAACAATACATAACAAAATTAATTATTACAAAAATGAGAAGTGCTTTTTTTACATTCATGGTACTTTTAATCCTGAGCGCAGGCGTCACAAAGGCGCAAATAACAGTAGGATCGTCAATTTCTCCACAGAGTTTCTCGGTCTTGGAAATGATAAGCAACGGTGAACGCGGGTTACGACTGCCTCAATTAACCGGCGCCCAGCGGGAAACCCTCACTGCGCAACTGAAATCTCTTACTGTAGCAAATGCGGCAAAAGCAGAAGGATTGCAGATTTTTAATACGACTACTTTCTGTGTCGAAACGTGGAACGGTACGAAATGGATTGCCTCATGTGCAGACAATCCTGACCCATGGATAGAAATTCCCCTGCCAGATCCCGGATGCAACGAGCCTGTCCCTCCGGTGCGCTTCGCAAGATCCAACCTCGGAGCAGACCCTGCCCTCAATACTCCGAAGAAGCAGTTGGAATATCTTGCTACTCATCCTTTTGACCCTGAAGATGCCCGCGTCTACGGAGGGCATTTCCAGTGGGGGCGCAAAGACCATGAGCATACGCTCGATGGTACATCTTTTAGGAGGTACAGTGTCACAGAAGACCCTGTATCAGTATACACCCCTGAGAATGGGTGGGAATGGACATGGGATGGTGGTGGCGGAAACAAGACTGCAATTGACGTAAATGGACAGCCTGACGGCGATGCTGCCGGCAAGTTTGTTTATGGGGATTATCTAATAGATAACGAATGGAACTGGTATCCTGACTTGACCAGTGTCCAGGCAGATACCCTTTGGGGTAACGGTTATCCGACAAACTATGATTTTTTAACTGCCGATGGCGGATCTATTCCTTATACGAATACATTTGGGATACTCGGATATTACCAAAAGCCTCATAAGACCATCAATGACCCGTGCCCTGCGGGATTCCGTGTTCCGACGCAGGATGAATGGGAGCGGCTGGGTAATTATGACTGTAATCCTTCATTTGCGGAAACAAATGGTGCTACATCGAATATTAACGGAGTCGTGACGCCTGTTAACAGCGATCCGACGGTAGAAAGTTTTATGTGGGTTCCTGTTGTATGCAGTAACAGTACCGGTAAATGTGTCCCGAACAAAGACTGGTCAATACTGTCGGGTCAGGAGACTGCTTCCGGTTATGTTATTTATACCAAATATGTGTGGGAGAATGCCGGCAGCGAGTACAAAAAGATTGATGGAACAGGTCGTTCCCTTCATGAAGCCAGCGCTCCCGAACCGGTGATATTCCTTCCTTCGGCAGGGTTACGAGATAATGTCTCGTCCGGTCCGACGCTTGCTACCGGACTTGACGGAAGGTACTGGAGCAGTACGATCGCAATAGGCAGTATAAATAGCCAACCCGTCGATGTCTCTTACGCACTGTATTTCACCAGTGACTACATATTCACTAACGGCGCCGGATACCGGTGTGCGGGTCTTAGCGTGCGCTGCGTGGCGGAATAAGTGAAAATTAATGATTGATAAGGGTGTGCGAAATGTGCGCCCTTATTCGTTTATAAAAGCGCTTTCCCTGTGTAAATACCGCGATTTAAGGCAAATTTACGCCCGCCATTGCATAATATAAACGATTTCACGTAACTTTGCAGTAAAATAGAAAGTATTATTATGTCATTCTCCCATCAGGAAATAAAGTCCTATTCCGAACAGTTGGCGGAATCCCTCGAAAACAAAAGACTTAAACAAACTTTTGATACGCTAACCGTACTGCTTGACGAAACGCAAGACTGGCAACTTAAAGAACATCTCTCGCTGTTAGAAAATAATTACAGGATGATGCTGAGGTACATAACCGACGGCGTGAAAGACCCGAGCCAGACAAAGATTTACCATAACCTGTTGCGGGAAGTGTACGAAGTTGCCGACTTGACTGTTGCCGAAATTAAAGCACAATCAAACTGGTCCGTTGCCTATGATTACCGGAAAAATCTAAGCCGGTATTATCCAGAACCCACCGCACAACTTATTAATGAACAGGACGAACGAAAACTGTTCAATGTCTTGCGTAGCGATTCAATCTGGAACGCCGACCAGCAACGCGACTGGGCTGATTATATCGCCGACGGTATTTATCCTGATTCCGGTCGATGCCTGGCGGTGACTGCCATTACTTTTAATCTTGAGGAACTTTTCGATGAACGTAAAATAGACCTTCTAATGGAGGTTGCGGAAAATCCTAACGAAGAAATAAGACAGCGCGCCATGACCGGATTGCTGCTCGCACTACGTCGATATGACCGCCGGCTATATCTCTATCCCGCTATTAAAAACCGGCTGGAATACCTTGCCGAAGACCCGCAATTCGTACGTGATATGAGGAATATTATACTGCAATTTATACTTAGCCGGGAAACGGAAAAAGTTTCACGGATAATGAAAGATGAAATCATTCCCGAGATGATGAAAATAAGCCCTATCCTGAATCGGAAAAACAATATTGAAGACATTTTTGGGGAAACCGGCATCGACGAGAAAAATCCCGAATGGCAAAACCTGATCGAAGAATCCGGTATTGCCGACCGCCTGAGGGAATTTTCCGAGATGCAAATGGACGGAGTAGATGTCATGCTTTCATCCTTCCTGCACTTGAAAAATTTTCCGTTCTTCGGCGAAATGCAAAACTGGGTCGTACTGTTTAATAAGACCAATAAAGCGCTCGAAGGGAAGGAATTTAACGGGTTTGCCGATATTCTTGCCGATTCCGAAATGCTCTGCAATTCAGATAAATATTCCTTCTTTTTTAGTATAGACAGGATGCCCGAAGAATTCCGTAAAGTGATGATGGGGCAATTCTCGTCCGAGACCGATTCAATTAAGGAAATGATGAAGGAAGAGATGCAAAATGCCGGAAAGAATGACCGCGCACATCCCGCAGCCCGTCAATATATTCAAGACCTTTACAGATTCTACAAACTATATCCAAACAGGACGAATATAGAAGACATATTTGATGCCGAACCCGAATTTTACCGTGTTCCGGTCATCGCAAACCTGATCGCCGGTACGGATAATCTGCGGCTAATCGGAGAACATTATTTCAACCGTAACTATTTTGAAGAAGCCGCCGACATTTTCTCACAACTGCTTACCGCCGGCGAATCGGACGAGACCCTTCTCCAGAAACGCGGATACTGTTACCAGATGCTCGACAATCTTCCTTCGGCGCTCGACGACTATCTTAAAGCCGACCTTTTCAATGAAAATAATTCGTGGACAAACAAGAAAATCGCATACTGCTACCGGGCTTTACGGAAACCCGGAGAGGCTCTCGTTTATTACCGGAAAGCAGGACAACTCAATCCCAATAACCTCTCCCTCGAAATAAGTATCGGGCACTGTTTACTCGAAATGCACCGCTACGAGGAAGCGCTTAAACAATATTTCAAGGTCGAATATCTGTCCGATTCAAACAAGGAAAAGGCGTGGCGACCGCTCGCATGGTGTTCGTTCCTGTGCGGCAAATACGAGCAGGCGCTGGATTATTTCAGGAAAATAATTAACACGAACCCCAATGCGACAGACTATTTAAACGCCGGACATGCCTGCCTTGCAATGGGTAACAATCGGGAAGCGTTGAAATATTACGCATCTTCACTTGCCTCGCATGAAGGTTCATACGAGAAATTCCTCACTACATTCACTCCCGATATTCCAGACCTTATCACCGCCGGTGTGAAGGAAGAAGATATTCCGGTTTTCCTCGATAGCGTGATATATGGGGAGGAATGAGTAAAGTTGCATACCACAAAAATTGATGAGGTTACGCTGCTTTTTATAAATTATTTGCAACTTTCCGTTTTTTGACGTACCTTTGCAGCCCCGAACGTTGGACTAATATAAACTCTGTAAATAAATATGTATTGGCTATTAAATTCATCTATCGGCAGGAAGGTAATTATGAGTGTCTCTGGTATCTTCCTCATTTTGTTTTTGCTGTTCCACATGTCGATGAACCTCACACTGCTCTTTTCGGCAGAGGCTTATGATATGATATGTGGACTGCTGGGAGCAAACTGGTATGCTATTGCCGGAACACTTGTCCTTGTGGCTGGTGTCGCGGTGCATATCCTGTATGCCTCCCTCCTTACTCTGCAAAACCGCAGAGCACGTGGAAGTAAGGGTTACCTCGCTTCCTCGAAAACAGACACGGAATGGTCGGCTAAAAACATGTATGTGCTTGGAATTATCATAGTGCTCGGCTTGCTGTTGCACCTGTGGAACTTCTGGTACAAGATGCAGTTTGCCGAACTGACCGGTATTCACACCGGCGAACATCTGCCTCATGAAGGCGCCGCCTATGTATCGGAACTGTTTGCCTGCCCATGTTACTGTGTTATCTACCTCGTGTGGCTCGGCGCAATCTGGCTGCATCTTACGCACGGTGTATGGAGTGCATTCCAGAGTGTCGGCTTGAGTAACAAAACATGGTATCCTCGCTGGAAAACGATCTCGTATGTCGTTTCAACCATTATCGTACTCGGCTTCGCTGCCGTACCAATCAAATTCTTATTGTTTAATGTTTAAAAGAATTATCTATGGCAACTGTAAACTTAGATGCAAAAACCCCACAGGGCGCGCTCGCCGAGAAGTGGGCAAATTATAAGGCACACCAGAAACTTGTCAATCCTGCCAATAAGCGCCGCCTTGACATTATAGTAGTCGGTACGGGACTTGCCGGCGCTTCGGCAGCCGCATCGCTCGGCGAACTCGGTTTCAACGTGCTTAACTTCTGTATTCAGGATTCTCCACGCCGCGCACATTCGATCGCTGCTCAGGGAGGAATCAATGCAGCTAAAAACTATCAGAACGACGGTGACTCGGTTTACCGTCTTTTCTATGACACAATCAAGGGAGGCGACTATCGGGCTCGTGAAGCAAACGTCTATCGCCTTGCCGAAGTATCGGTCAATATCATTGACCAGTGTGTAGCCCAGGGTGTTCCTTTTGCTCGCGAGTACGGAGGACTGCTTGACAATCGTTCTTTCGGCGGCGCACAGGTCTCGCGAACGTTCTACGCTAAAGGTCAGACAGGTCAGCAGTTACTGCTCGGTGCATATTCAGCCCTGAGCCGTCAGATACACAAAGGCTCGGTAAAGATGTTTACCCGTCACGAAATGCTTGACATTGTCCTTGTCAAGGACGAAAACGGTACTGAACGCGCACGCGGTATCATTGCCCGCAACCTCGTTACAGGATCTATCGAACGCTTTGCCGCTCACGCCGTTGTTATAGCAACCGGAGGCTACGGCAATGCCTATTTCCTCTCGACCAACGCAATGAATTCCAATGGCTCGGCAGCAATTCAGGTCTATAAGAAAGGCGCATTGTTCGCCAATCCTGCCTACGCGCAGATTCACCCTACCTGTATTCCCGTTCACGGTGAGTTCCAGTCAAAGCTGACTTTGATGTCCGAATCGTTACGTAACGACGGGCGCATCTGGGTGCCAAAGAAGAAGGAAGATGCCGAAGCGATCCGCGCAGGCAAACTCAAGCCGACCGACATAAAAGAAGAAGACAGGGACTATTACCTTGAGCGCCGTTACCCTGCTTTCGGCAATCTCGTTCCCCGCGACGTAGCTTCACGGGCAGCGAAGGAACGCTGTGATGCAGGCTTTGGGGTAGCGTCTTCGGGACTTGCAGTCTATCTCGACTTTTCGGAAGCCATCAGGCGGCTTGGGGAAAAGACCGTAGAGGCGCGTTACGGTAACCTGTTCCAGATGTACGAAAAGATCACCGACCAGAATCCCTACAAGACACCGATGATGATCTATCCTGCTATACATTACACGATGGGCGGCGTTTGGGTAGATTACGAATTGATGACGACCATTCCCGGCTGCTTCGCTATCGGGGAAGCAAACTTCTCCGACCACGGCGCCAACCGGCTTGGTGCATCGGCGCTTATGCAAGGCTTGGCGGACGGTTATTTTGTCTTGCCTTATACTATCCAGAATTACCTGTCGGATCAGATTCGCGTGCCGCGTTTCTCTACCGACCTGCCGGAATTTGCAGAAGCGGAAAAGACCATTAAGGACAAGATAGCCACCTTGATGAGCATACGGGGAAAGCGCTCGGTGGACAGTATCCACAAAGAACTTGGTCATATAATGTGGGAATACGTCGGAATGGGACGCACCAAAAAGTCACTTGAGACGGCTCTCGAACGGCTTAAGGAAATAAGGAAGGAACTGTGGAGCAACGTACGCATTCCGGGTGAAGCGAACACGCTGAATATAGAGCTTGAAAAAGCCCTCCGTGTAGCAGACTTCATCGAAATAGGACGCCTTATGGCGCTTGACGGTCTTAACCGCAACGAGTCCTGTGGCGGGCACTTCCGCGAAGAGTACCAGACCCCCGAAGGTGAAGCCCTGCGCGACGACAGCAGCTATTCATACGCTTCCTGCTGGCAGTATGAAGGGGAAAACACGGATCCTACTCTTATCAAGGAAGCGTTAGACTATGAGTTTATCGTCCGTCAGCAACGTAATTATAAATCTTAAGGAAAATGGAAAAGACTATCAATATCACATTAAAAGTATGGCGTCAGAAAGGACCCAAAGAACAAGGACGCTTCGAGACCTATAAGCTTAACGGCATTTCCGGCGACACATCCTTTCTTGAGATGCTTGACATATTGAACGAGCAGCTGGTCAATGAGGGCAAGGAACCTGTTGCCTTTGACAATGACTGCCGCGAAGGCATCTGCGGCATGTGTTCGCTCTACATCAACGGTCACCCGCACGGACCCGACAACCTGATAACGACCTGCCAGTTGCACATGCGTCACTTCAACGATGGCGACACGATCTCCGTAGAGCCGTGGCGGTCGGCGGCATTCCCAGTTATCCGCGACCTGATGGTGGACCGTTACGCCTTCGACAAGATCATACAGGCAGGTGGATATGTATCCGTCAACACGGGAGGTGTGCCGGACGCCAATGCCATCCCTATCGCCAAGCCCATAGCCGACGAAGCGATGGATGCGGCATCGTGCATCGGTTGCGGCGCCTGCGTAGCAGCCTGCAAGAACGGTTCGGCGATGCTGTTTGTATCCGCGAAAGTCAGCCAGTTGGCGCTGTTGCCGCAGGGCAAGGTAGAAGCAAAGGAACGTGCGCGGGCTATGATAGCCAGGATGGACGAACTTGGGTTTGGCAACTGTACCAATACCCGCGCCTGTGAGCAGGAGTGTCCGAAAGGGGTATCTATCAGCAATATTGCGCGGCTGAACCGTGAGTTCCTGAAGGCGAAGTTTGCGGAATAAAACGATTATCGATCGACATTTAAATAGGTAATAGGGGGGCGTAAGCCCCCTTGTTAGTTTAATAACTTTGAGTCTGGTCTATACCCATAAAGTTTTGGGTTAGTGCATCAACACTGTAAGCCGGCACACAACGACAATGTATGCTGGCTTACAACGACAATGTATGCTGGCATGCAACGACAATGTATGCTGGCTTACAACGACAATGTATGCTGGCATGCAACGACACTGCAAGCCGGCACACTGTAAAAAAACAGAGGGGGACGCATCGCTGCATCCCCCTGACACCATTAATCTTTAACCTCTAATAATTACCCGTTTTATTTCCTGTCCATCTTACGCCATACATACCATATATAGGCAAGTACAAAGGGGATAAACAGGGATACGATTGACATTGCAGTGAGCGTGAAATGGCTCGAACTGCTGTTGAAGATTGTCAGTGAAGAGGACGGCGTTGACAGTGAACGGTAATAGACCGTGCCGTCCACACCGGCGATAAACAGGAGACTCAGTACGGTCAGAACCGTGCCGATGCCTGCATACCATATCCCATTGAGACTCTTTGTCAGAGCCCCCTTGTAGATGCCGTACAGTACGCCAAGTACGCCGACAAGGAGCGTGGCAAGCGTCCATGGCGCTGCAAGCAAGTTGTCGAAGTATGTCCCTGCTGCTGTGTTTATTATTCCGTTATCGAACTTCCATACCGGATGAAGGAAGAGCAGGTTGACAAGGTATGTGAGGAAGGCTACAAGGAAAAAGACGGCATTGCTTAATACCTGCCGGCGGGCGCTTCTGCGGATGTTGTCCGACTGAAGGTTGTTGATGATGTAAAGTGCTCCAAGCGTGCGGGAAAGGAAGAAGATTGCCGCGCCGAGTATGACATTGAACGGCGTAAGCCATATTGCCTCTATCCCGAAGAAAGCGCCTTCCCAATGGGAGAACGTGGGATTGACCGTATCGGTCAGGTTGATGGGATCGTACTGGAACTGCGCGCCGAAGAAGAGAGTCGATACGGCTGTCCCAAGCAGTATCGGTCCAAGTAGCCCGTTGAGGAAGAGGAACGTTTTGTATGTTCCTTTTCCAAGGAAGTTTCCCTGCTTGGATATAAATTCGTAGGATACAGCCTGTATCACGAAACTGAACAGAATAAGCATCCATACCCAGTACGCGCCGCTGAAACTGATAGTATAGAACAGCGGGAAGGATGCGAAAAAGGCTGCGCCAAAAGTGACAAGCGTGGTGAAGGTTAATTCCCACTTACGCCCCAATGAGCCGATTAACTGCCGCAGGTCGTCCTCTTTCCTGCCGAGCGTGTATATAAGTGACTGTCCTCCCTGTACAAACAGCAGGAATACAAGTAATCCGCCGAGAAGGGATAGGAGAAACCACCAGTAATGTTGAAGTATTGAGTAATCCATATTATTTGCGATTAATGATTAACGTTAATATTGTTCGTCTTCCACACTCTCTACCGGACCCGTCTGTATCGCTTTGAGGATAATCTTTATCTCAGCGATAAGCAATGTGGTGAACAGGAGCAGGAATATGAAGAATGTGAGGATGACGGAACTTGCATTGATATTCGTGACCGCTGCCTGTACCGGAAGTATGTCCTGAATTGCCCATGGCTGGCGACCAACCTCTGCCACTATCCAGCCTGCCTGCGATGCGATGTAGGCAAACGGGATCGCCCAGAGGCATGTTTTCTGTAGCCACCTTGCAGCGGTGAATTTGTTTTTGCCGATGTAATATATTACAACAACAAAGAGGATAAGGAACAGTAAACCAAGACAAACCATGATACGGAAGGAATAGAATACGAGGCTGACGGGAGGTATGGTATCGGCTGCAGAGTTGAAGAACGAGTAGCCGAAGTATTTACTGTTGGCTTTGAAAAAGGCTTTCGCTGTCTCTTTGTCTTCTTCGTTCGTAGCGGTCTTGTATAACCTTAACTGCTCCGACGCTTCTTTCCCGCGTGCTATCTTTTCCTCGACCGGCACTGCGATATTGCCTTCCTGCGTCGTGTAGCCTCCTTTGATGATGTCGTTTATCCCCGGTACGTAACCGTTGATGTCCCTTGTAGCAAGGAAGGAAAGCATCTTCGGCACAGAGATGTCGAACAGGTACGGGTCTTTGCCGTCGTTGTATGTTTTATCGTGATTAAGGATACCTATCCCGACCAGTCCAACACCATTTGCCCCGTCATACAGACCTTCCATCGCGGCAAGCTTCATCGGTTGGGTCTTAGCGACCTGGTTGCCGGTTATGTCACCGGTAATGATCGAGATGACGATGCCGGTAACGCCTACCACCGACGCTATCTTTATACTGTCCAAAGCAAAAGTCTTTTCCCTGTTCTTCAACATATACCACGACGCGATGCCGATGACTACCGCCGCACCGAGCATCCATGAGGAGATTACGGTATGGAAGAACTTCATAATTGCTACCGGGGAGATAACCGCCCAGAAGTCATTAAGTTCCGTCCTTACCAGGTCAACGTTAAATTCACCCATGCCGACCGGATGCTGCATCCAGGCATTGGCGACAAGTATCCACACCGCAGATAGTGTCGCGCCGCCTACCGTGAGCCATGTGGAGGCTAAGTGAAAGCCTTTACTGACCTTGTTCCAGCCGAAAAACATTACGGCTATGAAGGTCGCTTCCATGAAGAATGCGAAGATACCTTCGATTGCAAGTGGAGCGCCAAAGATGTCGCCCACGAACCAACTGTATTTCGACCAGTTAGTTCCAAATTCAAACTCCAGGATGATACCGGTAGCGACGCCCACTGCGAAGTTTATACCGAAGATCTTCATCCAGAATTTGGCTGTTTTCTTCCATTTAGCGTTTTTCGTTTTCAGGTAAAGCGTTTCCATGATAGCCATGATAAAGCCCAGCCCTAACGTAAGCGGAACGAACAGCCAGTGATACATGGCGGTTAGCGCGAATTGCGCCCTCGACCAGTCAATTACACTTTGTTCCATACTTTTTTATTTTTACGTTAATATTATGACCTTTTGTTAACTCATTATATATATACTCGCTTTTTTCTTTTTCGGAATCAAACTCATTTAGCGGATTACGGAAAAAGAATACTTTAAGCACAGCGAACATTATGAACAGTTTAACGAGAATTATCACCCACAGGGGCTTACCCCACGACAGGTTTTTGAAACCGTCCACATACATCCTGAAAAAATCTCCTATATTACGTATCCTTTCCATCGGTATTCTTTTTCACAGTGCAAAGATAAGCAATTGTGCACAATAACTATTATATAACTTTACTTATCTTTTGTATATTCATTAAATGATGCAAGAAATTTTCTTATACGTATAGGGGAATTTCCCACACGCGGGAACAAACTGTACACGCGCAGGAACAAATCGTACACGCGCAGGAACAAACTGTACACGCGCGGGAACAAACTGTACACACGCGGGAGCAAACTGTACACGCGCAGGAACAAACCATACACGCGCGGGAATAAACTGTACACGCACGGGAACAAACTGTACACGCGCAGAAGCAAACTTCCCATAGGTGCGGGAGAAATTCTTATTGATATGTGAAACGTTTATATACACAATGAATTATTTTTATTACCTTTGCAACTCATTTTATATATCATAATATGGAAATAAGTAGAAGACATTTTATTAGGAAATCAGGCGCCGGAATCGCTGTCACCGCCATAGCCGGAAGCCTGCCGTTTGCCTGTGCAACACCTTCGCAAAAGGATAACAGGAAAAACACGGCTACTCTGAAACTGTCGTTTCAGGAAGGTGTTGCTCCGGGTAAAACACTCTCCGAAAAGTTTGACCTGATGGAAAAACTCGGCGTGGTGGGATTTGAACCAGGTGGCGGACGACTCAATGAACGTGTGACAGAAATTAAAGACGCCCTGAAAGGTAGAAACATTCAAGTGAGCGCTATCTGTGCAGGTTTCGGGGGATTTATCCTCTCCCTTGACGATGCCGTAAGGAAGCAGTTTTTCGATACCATAAAGCCTATAATTGCCGCTGCCGGCGAACTCGGCTCTACAGGCGTAGTAATGGTTCCCGCTTTCAATGGTCAACAACCCTGCATGGCGCATACGAAAGAAACACGCGCGTTCCTGGTCGAACAACTGCGTGAACTCGGTAACTATGCCAAGGAACAAGGAACAACGGTTATCCTCGAACCACTTAACCGCGGCGAAGCGTTCGTCCTTCGACAGGTAGCCGACGCAGCCTCGATTTGCCGCGATGCAGAAAGTGACGGAGTGCGTTGCATGGGAGATTTCTGGCACATGACGTATGAAGAAACATCCGATAAAGGCGCATTCTTCTCTGCCGGCAATTACCTGCAACACGTACATATCGCCAGCAGACGCAGACGCAGTATTCCCGGAGAAGACGGTGAAGCGGATAACTATATAGAAGGATTCTCAGCGCTTAAAACACTCGGTTATGACAAGTTTATCAGCTACGAATGTGGTTGCCAGGGCGATCGCAATATTGTTGTCCCAAATTCGGTCAATCTACTGAAAGAGCAATGGGAAAAAGCCTGATAGCATCTTATCGTACAACTGTCGCCATGCTCGCGGTATTTGCCGTGATCATGGCGATAGCTACGTTTGTAGAGAAATTCTACGGGACTACCGCCGCCAAAGTATTCTTTTATTATAACCCCTTCTTCTTTATCCTCCTCTTACTGCTGGTAATAAACCTTATAGCCTCTTCCGTCGAAAACAGGCTCGTAAAACAAGGCAAAACAGGCTATATCGTTCTTCATTCGGCTATAATAGTTATCCTTGCAGGAGCATTGACATCGCACATCACCGGACAGGAAGGATTCGTTCATCTACGGAACGGTGAGACAGTCAACAATATGCAATCCACCTCCAACAAAGGTCATTTATCATACACATTGCCTTTTGAAATAGAACTCGTAAAGTTTACCTTAAAGCGCTATCCTGGTTCAGACAGCCCATCGTCGTATGAAAGCCTCGTCCGTATCCACGACAAAGGTAAGGTGATGGAACGGCTGATCTCGATGAATAATACCCTCGACTATCGAGGATACAGGTTCTTTCAGATGTCCTACGACAAAGACGAACAGGGCAGTAATTTATCCGTCAATAGAGATCTTGCAGGCAGGAGTATTACTTATGCAGGCTATGGACTGCTTGTCGCAGGGTTTGCATTGAGTTTTGCAGCAAAGGGAAGCAGGGTCAGACGCCTGATAACCAAACTCGGAGACTAAGCCCGTCAATACCGACTCCGGCTGATACAAAATTGCGCCAGTCCACATTCCTCACATCCAGGCTTGCGAGCAGTACAAACGTATCGCCCGTGTAGAATCAGCCAGTGATGCGCTATCGACCACAGTTCACGCGGTATGTGCTTCGTGAGTTCCCGTTCCGTTTCTGCGGGAGTCTGGGAATTATCCGTCAATCCTATACGGTTAGCCACACGGAAAACATGGGTGTCGACCGCTAATGCAGGTATGTCAAATGCAACCGAAGTAATAACATTCGCAGTCTTTTGCCCAACACCAGGCAATTTCATTAAATCATTAACCGATGACGGTATCTTTCCCCCATAATCACTTATAACTTTTTGCGCCATGCCTATCAGATGCGCTGCCTTACTGTTGGGATAAGAAACGGATTTGATATACTCAAAGACAGTTTGTTTATCGGATGCAGCCAGAGATTCCAGTGTCGGACAGGCTTTGAAAAAGGCGGGCGTTATCATATTCACACGCTTGTCGGTGCACTGCGCGGAAAGGATTACCGCTACCATCAATTCATACGGGTTATTGTAGTGCAATTCCGATTTGGCAACCGGCATATTCGCCTGAAACCACGCGATAACGTTTCTATATAACTGCTTTTTATTCATAGTCCGGGATGGCAAAGTTACAAAATAATCCGTGTTACGCAAAATACACTGCGACAAAGACAGCAGACAATTTGGAGTAATCTCGAAAAAAGTTGTATCTTGCAACACATTATATTCCTATGATACTTCTTACTTCTGCATATCTTGCGCCGGTGGAATATTATCGGCAAATGAATATTGACGGAAAAGTTATCGTCGACCGGTATGACAAATACGTTAAACGGACTTATCGTAACCGCTGTGTGATTGCAACTGCCAATGGGTTGCAAGTGTTGACCGTTCCTGTTGAAAGACCTGATTCACACGGGTGTATGATGAAAGATATCCGCATCGCCGATCATGGTAAATGGCAACATTTACACTGGAACGCTATTGTTTCGGCATACGGTTCTTCTCCGTTTTTTGAGTTCTATGCCGACGATTTTCGTCCTTTTTTTGAGAAGAAAGTTGATTTTCTTTTCGACTTTAACGAACGGTTGAGGGAGACGGTTTGCAGTTTACTTGACATATCGCCTGAAATTCATTATACTCCGAAAGAAGAGATAGGGATTCTTGATCTGCGTGAGACAATTAAGGATGCTACCTGTTTGAAACCTTATTATCAGGTGTTTGCTTTCCGGCATGGTTTTCAGCCGAATATCAGTATTGTGGATTTGCTGTTTAATATGGGACCGGAGTCTCTGTTGTATCTGAAATGATTTACCGGCAACAGCCTCTGCACGTTGCAAGTTCTCCTCGGAAACGTTTTTCGACAAGCATTTTCAGTCTGTCGCGCAACCCTTCCATTCTTACGCCTCGTATTACATCGCTCATAAAAACAGCCTTCAGCATCAGAACAACCTCATCATGAGGTATACCGCGTGAACGCATGTAAAACAGTGCATTTTCGTCTAATTGTCCGGTCGTCATCCCGTGGGAACATTTCACATCATCGGCGTAGATCTCAAGTTGAGGTTTGGAATACATCCGGCATCGGCGGCTACCAAGCAGGTTACGGTTACTCTGAAAAGCCTCTGTGCGTTGCGCGCCTTTCTCCACTATAATCCGTCCGCTAAAAACGCCGGTTGCTTCGTCGTCCAGTACATATTTAAACAGTTCATCGCTCCGGCACGACGGTACGGAATGGTTTATCAAGGTATGATTATCTACCGTTTGCCGTTCGTCGGCTATTGCCATCCCGCAGAGATTGACGGTAGCATGTTCGCCGGTCAGATCGACGGAAGTATTATTGCGTGTCGTACCGTTGCTAAGAGTTATATTGTTAATTCTCAATTCCGAACATGCAGCCTGATGTACAAAGTTCTCGGCAAGCCTGATAGTATTGCGGCTACTTTCCTCAAGTTCGCAGAAATCGAATTTTGCTCCTTCTCTTGCAAAAATCTCTGTGACTTGAGTTGCAGCCGAGACAGGTTTTTCGTCGTAAGCGTGATCACAGACGAGTAATTTAGCCTGTGCGCCACGTTCAAGAACGACAAGCATCCGGCGATTGACTAACGAAACGGCATTACCTCCTGCTATGTTAGTCAGTTGGACAGCCTTTTCGAGAATAGTGTTTTCGGGAACGTAAAGCATATATCCACCTTGTGCGAAAGCGGTATTGAAAGCCGTCAATCCGTCACCTTTTTCTGCTGCCAGGCGGTTGTAGTATTTTGAGAAAACGTCAGGATATAGAGTAGCAAACTCATTCATATCCCCGGAAAATACGTTGCCTGCAAGTTGTGTTTCGGTGTTGTCTTTGAAAAAGTGACCGTTTACCGCAAAACATTTATATGAATCAAGGTTAGGCACGTCGCAATGAAACACGTGACGGGGATTGAATCCGGCGTCGGACGGTTGCAGGTAGAACCCGAAATCGGTATCCAGAAGTTTTTCTATATTAACATGCTGATAATTCTCCGTTTTATATTTCGGAAAACCGAGCGCACGGAACGTTTCAAAAGCCTTGTCACGGCAGTTATTCAGCATCCGGTTACAATTAGCATCAATTTCCGCGCGGTACGAGGTGAAAAAGTTTGTGTACTGGTTCATCTTTTTATCCTTAAATTACTTTTTGAGGATTATTTCACCCAATCGTAACCTTTTGCTTCCAGTTCGAGGGCGAGTTCCGGACCCGCCGTTTTAATAATCCGTCCATCATAGAACACGTGAACGATGTCCGGTTTAATATAGTCGAGCAGTCTTTGGTAATGAGTTATCACCATTGTTGCTGTTTCGGGTTTTTTCAGCATGTTCACGCCTCTGGCGACAATTCTCAGGGCATCAATATCGAGACCGCTGTCCGTTTCGTCGAGGATAGCGAGTTTTGGTTCCAGCATTGCCATTTGGAAAATCTCGTTACGTTTCTTTTCCCCTCCCGAAAATCCTTCATTAACCGACCGGCTAACGAGATTCTTGTCTAATTCGACTATCTCTTGTTTTTCGCGTAGCAGTTTTAGGAAATCACCTGGAGCGACATGTGGTTCGCCGCGGTATTTACGATGTTCATTCACCGCCGCCCTCATAAAATTGACCATACTGACACCCGGTATTTCAACCGGATACTGGAAACTAAGGAAAATACCCGCACATGAACGTTCTTCCGGCAACATTTCGAGTAAATTACGCCCTTCAAACAAGACTTCACCTTCAGTAACTTCATACGCCGGATTACCCGTCAAGACAGCCGAAAGCGTACTCTTGCCCGAACCGTTCGGACCCATAACCGCGTGAACTTCACCCGCATGAATATCCAGATTCAATCCTTTCAATATCTCTTTGCCGCCGATAGAAGCATGCAAATTTCTTATTATTAGCATCTTTTAAAACAATCATATTAACATTGGGCTGCAAAGTTACGACTTTTTTGCATAGCATAAAATAGTGCAAACACATGAAAAATAATTAAGAATTATTTTATTTTTCGCGAAAATGTATTGTTTGTTTAAAAAAAGTACGTATCTTTGCCGCGTCTTATGATGCAAACGAACACATATTGTCCCGTAAGGAGGATGCCGAATACGGAAAAGTACTCAACACCGTCAGGCATTGTCGGTTCTAAATCGGAGCAGGATTTGGATATGTCAAATATTTTGTTAACACACACACACACACACACACACACACACACACACACACACACACACACACACACACAC